>JAQBOK010000011.1 GCA_028288085.1 Mucilaginibacter sp. | reverse complement strand
TTTGCCCCTACTTTTCCCGGAACGGAAATGAATGTAACCCCGCTTAAAGCCGTCCCGATCATTCCGAAGGCCACTAAATACCATTTGGAATTTCGGTTGGCTACAAAGAAAGTATCGTTATCGGAGGATTTGCGGGAGGTGAGCCAGGATATAACAAGAAGGACTAAAAAGTAACCTATTATAAATGAAAGCAATATGAGTGGCGACATTTTTAATTATTAAAAAACTGGCGTTGAATATTGTGAAATTTCCTGAAGGCAAGTTATGGATAAAAAATAAAATTCAACTTACAGACTTTCGGGCCTATGCGGACTTCCGGTCTTGCAGACTATTAACTAACTTCGCAGTATGAACTTTTCGTCAAAGCTACTGGAGAATGCAGTGGCCGAATTTGCCAAACTGCCGGGGGTGGGACAAAAAACCGCGTTACGATTGGTTTTGCATTTGCTTAACCAGGATAAAGCTGATGTAGAAAAATTCAGCACCAGCATTAGTAAATTACGTAATGAGATACAATTTTGCAGTATCTGCCACAATATATCCGATCAGCCTGTATGTGAAATATGCGCATCGCCAAAAAGAGACCATGCTACAATATGTGTGGTAGAAGATACACGTGATGTAATGGCTATACAGAATACTAATCAGTATAATGGCGTTTACCATGTATTGGGTGGATTGATATCTCCAATGGATGGGGTAGGCCCATCTGACCTTGAAGTGGACACTTTAGTGGAAAGGATGAAGGAAAACGAGGTTAAGGAGGTGATTTTTGCCTTGAGCGCCACAATGGAGGGTGATACCACTTTGTTTTATTTACATAAAAGATTAAAAGATTTCAACATTAGCATCTCAACCATAGCTCGTGGCATAGCTTTTGGAGGTGAACTGGAGTACGTTGACGAGATCACCTTAGGGCGGTCTATCGCTACACGTGTTCCGTATGAAAGTTCGCTATCGAGATAAAGTATGAAACTATCCATTGTTGTTGTTAACCACAATTCCTGTAGTGTGCTACGGCTTGCTTTATCTTCATTGGTGCAAGCAACACAGGATATTACACATGAATTTATTGTGGTTGATAATGCTTCTGATGATGGGTCACTTTTAATGCTTGCGAATGAATTTCCCCATGCACGTATAATTATCAACAATAAAGATGAGGGCTTGTGCAAAGCCAATAACCAGGCAATGCGCCAGGCCAGGGGTGAGTATATCTTATTGATCAGTTCGGATACATTTAGCAGGGCTGATACTTTAACCAAGATAACCGGTTTTATGGACCATCATTCAGAGGCTGGTGGGCTAAGTATAAGGATGGTTGATCGTAAAGGCGATTATCTGCCCCAATCCAAGCACAGTCTTCAAAATTGGGTAAGTTTTTTAAAATTCGCCGGACTGTCATCTTATTTCCCAAAAACGTTTTCAACACACAAAAGGACAGATTGGGTAGATGAATTTGAGACGGCAGAAATTGACGCACTTAACGAGCATTGCATGTTATTACGCAGATCGGTTTTAAAGGAGACCGGTTTATTTGACGAACGCTTTGTTAGGTTCGGGTATAATATCGATCTTTCTTACCGTATCAGGCTGCATGGCTTTAAAAATTACTATTATTCTAAAACATATATCATTCAGTTACCGGGCAAGTTGTTGAGCAAATTTAGCTGGAATTACATGAAGCATTTTTATGGTGCTATGTTTATATTCGCAGCTAAATACTTGTTTAAACTGCCTGTGCTAAACGTTAAAGACATAGGCGAACTATACCCTTCGTCCTATGAAATTGAATGAAAAGATCGTAGTTATCACCGGGGCATCATCAGGGATAGGCAAAGCATTGGCAATTGAGTTTGCCAGTCGCGGTGCCAATCTTGTGGTAGCCGCCCGCAATTATGTGGCCTTGTGCGAGTTAACCGAAAGCCTTATTAATCAATATGGCATAAAGGCTGTGGCTGTGCAATGTGATGTAGCGGTTGAAGATGATTGCAGCCACCTAATCAAACAAACCATTCTTACATTCGGGAAGATGGATATTCTCATCAACAACGCCGGTATCAGTATGCGGGCTTTATTTAAGGATGTTGATCTGAAAGTTTTAAAAACGGTAATGGATGTCAATTTCTGGGGAACGGTTTACTGTACCAAATATGCCCTGCCCCATATTACGCAAACCCAGGGTAGTATTGTAGGTGTATCCTCCATTGCTGGTTATAAAGGTTTGCCAGGGCGATCAGGTTATTCTTCATCTAAATTTGCCATGAATGGATTTTTAGACGCGCTGCGCATGGAGAATCTGAAAACCGGCGTACACGTAATGACTGCCTGTCCGGGCTTTACGGCATCCAACATACGCAATACAGCATTGGCCAAAGATGGCTCTCAGCAGGGTGAAAGCACGCTGGAAGAAGATAAAATGATGACCGCTGATGAAGTGGCCAAAATTATTGCCGACGGCGTAGAAAACCGCAGCCGCACACTTATCATGACTGGTCAGGGTAAATTACTGGTACTAATCAGCAAATTCTTCCCGGCGTGGTTGGATAAATTGGTTTATAAGACCTTTGCGAAGGAAAAGGATGCGTTGTTGAAATAGAGTTATTTTTGCATTTTTTTCGTTCAGAAAGTTTTTTCAATTGCCTGTTTAGTAATTTTTATTAAAGTTTTTTAGTGCTTATTAATTAAAGTTATTAGTGCATAATAATTAAAAATAATTATGCGATGTAATTTATATATTATAATTTCAACAAATTAATTATAAACCTAAAAAACCTTATCACATGAAAAAAAGACTATTCCGAATTGCGGGCATCGCAACCGTTACAATTATTTCTTGTCTGTTAAGCTGTAAAAAAGAATCAGGCTTAAAACCAACTACACTTAAAGCAGTTGATCTAGCAAAATCAGATTCCATGGTGATGACACCAGGAGGAAATCTTGTGCCAAGTTCAAATGTCCATTTGATAGAAAATGGCTATCACCTGGCATTTGCCCAAGGGCACGTATTGAAACTTCAGAATAAAACAAATAAATTAATGGAAGATTTTGGTGCAGGGAACCCCTCGTTGAGTGGGCCTCAACAGAAAAGCCTGAATCTGTTTTCTAATGATTCTAAAAAGAGTAATTCTCAGGGCCCGTCATCCCCATCAGCGAGTTGGATGACAAATGCGCAATGGGATAATCCCTCTTCGACTAACAAGATTACCTCAATTAGCACAAGTTGGACAGTACCTGTTACACCTGCAACAAATAATGGCCAGCTCATTTATATTTTTAATGGTTTGGCCCAACAGGCCGGAGGTAATATTATACAACCAGTGTTGCAGTATGGTTCTAATACTAAGTTTGGTGGTAATTACTGGGTGATCAGTAATTGGTATGCCTGGGAGGTTGGTACTACCTGGAATTATGCTTATACAACACCTATTACTGTAACACAAGGAACTTTGTTAACAGGAACAATTAATTACACAGGTACAACAGGGTCATCTTATAATTATACCTGCGCTTTCTCTGGATATACAACCAATGTTATGGCTGTAGATTATGGGGATACTTATAATGCATATCCGGGGAGCGGCAGTATTAGTATTCCGGTTGTGCCAGTAGCAACCTGGGCATATGAAACGCTTGAAGCTTATCACTATGTAGGGGCTACAGGATATTATGAAATTGCCAATTTTAGCGATTATCCTAATCAGGAATATGTTGCAATGAATACCATTGCAATTCAAACAAATTATATATCTACTACTCCAACGTGGATTTCAGAAACAGGTACTAATGCAGTTTTTGGCGAACATACCAATGTAATTGGAAGTACAGGTAGTGAAACGGATCTTTATTTTCACCCCGATATTACATTTATAGTACAATCAAATAATGCTTCCATGATAACAGGCTATGCATTATCTGACGGTATTATTATAATTGCCAGTGGACGATCTGTAGGTGGTTCAAGCCATTTGATTAATACAATAAGCTCTAATCCTTTGCCGGGAAATACCAATGCTACCCTAAAAATGAATTTGATATACGGAGCAGCGCCTACAAGCGCTTATATGAGTTGGGGAACTGGCAGCTGCTGGGGAGTAATAAACATAGGCGCGGGCACAATAATATTTAGTGGTGTAAACATTACTAAAAGTTCACCAACAGAAACGATAAATATCAGTTTGTACCAATAAAATTGGTAATCTCCGCTGTCCGAAGCCCATAATTCCGGACAGCGGTTAACAGTTGCATTAAAATGAAGCTATCGCTATCTGAATTTGTGATCTGAATAAGATACGGACCTATCCTCAAGTAAAAACTTAATGGTCAAATATTCACTATTAATTCAGAAAATAAAAAGTGTATAAAGCCTTAACCTACCTTATTGCTGCCGTTTGGTTTGTAAATGGCTTTTTGTGCAAAATACTTAACTTAGTATCGCGTCATGAATTAATTGTATCCCGGATATTGGGGACTGAACATGCTGCGCTTTTTACCAAATCAATTGGTGTTGCTGAAGTATTAATGGGTGTCTGGATTATAAGTGGTATCAAACATCGTTTGAATGCCTTGGTACAAATAGTGATTATTTTGACCATGAATGTGATTGAATTTACGCTGGCTCCCGATTTGTTGCTGTGGGGAAGGGCAAATTTGGCTTTTGCTATACTGTTTGTTGTTTTAATTTGCGTCAATGAATTTGCACTTCGCAAAAAAATGGCTAAATAGCCCTCATGTTTTCATTCCTGAAGAATCATCCTTTTGCAGTTGAAGCCTTTTTTGAAAACTCTTATGTGCTCACTTTTGCAGTCCCAAAGGAGAGTGTTGAGCATATAATTCCCGAATGTCTGCAATTGGATACGTTGGAAGATAAATGGACATTTATAGCTGTGGCGATGGTTCAAACCAAAGGGCTAAGGCCAAAGAATTTCCCATCGTTTATGGGTAACGATTTTTTCCTTATCGGGTACCGGATTTTTGTCAGGTACACCAATAATGCCGGAAAAAAATTGAGGGGGTTGTATATCCTGAAATCGGAAACAGATAAAAAGAAAATGGAATGGCTGGGCAACATTTTCACTCATTATAATTACATAACCACTGACATAACCGAAACACGAAGCGAAAATATAATCGCATTCGAATCTGCCAAATCAGGTTTGAAAGTAGAACTTGGAACCGAAAGAGAAGGTGTTTTGCTCCCGAAAAGTTCCCCGTTTAAAGATTGGAAAGAGGCAAGACGGTTTGCTGGGCCACTGCCGTTTACTTTTACCTATGATGCTGCGACACAAACCGTATTAATTATAGAAGGGGTCAGGGAAAACTGGACGCCATCTCCTTTAAAGGTTATAGATTATAAATTCTCATTTTTAGATTCATTACATATTCATGAGATGGAACTCGCTAATGCTTTTGTAATCGGTGATATTCCATATTATTGGAAAAAAGGTAAAAAAGAGCAATGGAAAGTGTAAGAATACCCTTACAGGGTGTAAAAAACATCATCCGTTTTAACTGGCACTTTTATCTTTTGTCTGTTTGCATGCTTATAACCATTTTGCTGGCAAATATTATCTTCAACAGCCCTTATTTAATTCTTAGCAGGATTTTATTCGTTTTGCTTGCAGCAGCCATCTTACTTTCAACACTTACATCTTACTTTGTATATGATTTATCCGGCTTATATAAACTCCAATGGCTTGAGAAATTAGGCGTAAAAACAAATGGCTGGATGGTAAACATCCACTCGGGTTTTGATGAAACCAGCATTATACTTGAAGAAAAATACCCGGATGCAGAATAGACGGTATTTAATTTTTATGACCCCTTAAAACATACTGAAGTATCCATCAAGCGTGCAAGAAAGGCTTATCCGCCTTATAAAAGCACTGTGTATGTTAATACTGACAGATTAACGCTGGATAATAATTCCGTTGATAATGTTTTTGTGATTTTCGCCGCACACGAAATCAGGAATGAAGATGAGCGAAAAGTGTTTTTTGGCGAAGTAAAAAGGATACTAAAACCCGGAGGAAATGTTATTGTAGTAGAACATTTACGCGACATCCCCAACTTCCTGGCGTATAATTTTGGATTTTTTCACTTTCTTCCAAAATCGTCATGGTATAGAGTATTCAAGGATGCAAATCTGAATATTTTTAATCAATTTAAAATAACGCCTTTTATCACAGTATTTGTACTCGAAAAATATGGAGCTTAATCTTAAAATAGCCGGTGCTTTTTTGATTGTTGTGGCATTAATGCACGCAATATTTCCCAAACGGTTCAATTGGGAGGTAGAATTAAACAGTCTGAGTTTAATGAATAAACAAATGATGCAGGTACATACTTTCTTTGTTGCATTTACCGTATTCCTGATGGGGTTGCTTTGTCTGACTTCGTCAAATGACCTGGTTAAAACACAATTAGGCAATAAATTGGCATTAGGATTGGGGATATTTTGGGTTATAAGGCTTATTATACAGTTTTTTGTTTATTCGTCAAAACTATGGAAGGGGAAACGGTTTGAAACATTAATGCATGTATTGTTCTCACTTTCATGGATTTATTTAAGCGTCTTGTTTTTTTATATTTATTACATAAATGGGAAATAGTTTTAGGTT
The DNA here is from genome assembly GCA_028288085.1 of Mucilaginibacter sp. GTDB lineage: Bacteria > Bacteroidota > Bacteroidia > Sphingobacteriales > Sphingobacteriaceae > Mucilaginibacter. The sequence goes on along the minus strand of JAQBOK010000011.1, from coordinate 9,994 downwards.
CACATTATCTATTAATGAAACTTAGCGCTCATAAAAATGGGAGTGACCGATATTAAGTAATGACTATGAGCTTCAAAATAATCTGCTATTAATTTGGATAATTGAATTCTATTTTGGTTATATTTGATATAAGAGTTCGGTTTTGATTAAATAAAATCGTTATGAGCCAGATTAGTCAAATAAAATGTCCTGTATGTGGGCAATGGGGTCAATGGACAGGTAAGATAGACGAGAAGTGTGAACATTGTGCCAGTCTTTTGGATCCGGAGCGTTTTTTGTATGTTCAGGAAAGCAGGATCAATGAAGAAAATAAAAAGAAAAACGACTACTTTTTAGTAAAGGACAGTGACGAAACCATCGTGCAATTATTTAAAATTTTCCTAAACCCAGTTAGATGGGGGGCATTTTACGGTGGGGCATTTGTTTTTATTATTGTCGCAATTATGCTTGTAGTATTTGGTATGTTTATTTAGTTTGAATATCCTACTCCATAGATAATTGACTGTCCAGGTTAAGGTGACCATCCTCCTGCCCTTACGTAAATTAGTCCTGTTTTGGCATAATTATCTTTCTGAAGTTTACTTCGGGCACGCCTATCTATTGCACCAAGACTACAACTGTATTACATTCGAAATAAGGTGCCCGAACGGCGATCATAACGGCGCGTACTTACTAATCAAATAACTTCCTGCCTCTTCTAATTACAATAGTTATTATTAAAACTAAAGGTACAAGGGTAATGATTATACCTACAATGGAGTACGTACTCATGCTGATTTTCTTTTAGGTTAATAAAAACAATGATTTGATACTTGAATAAAACTATTTCAGAAAATAATTTATTCGTAGTTGATGAGTACCAACTCAAAAGTATGAATAGGCCAGTAATTATAACACGTACTTTTACGCTATTTTTTGCGTAATACTACCTGATAACTCTTTTTGTTCAGTGGAACTGGTGTAATGAAATGAAAGGGAAAGATGACAATCCGTTGAACTACGTAAGAATGCCATGTAATTCAATAACGCAATCAATGACGTGCTGGCTGCGGATAATGCCATTAAATAGGTTCAATTGAAGTTTATTTTAAATATCAGTTGAGAGAGGAGATCAAATTTAACGAGGCTGATTTTTTTACTGCTTTCCGCAGTTTTTTGCTGAGGTAGATAGAAAGTAAGTATTTGTAAGTGAAGAAAGACTTGCAAAGTTTAACCCGGATTGTTTGTTTTCAATGACCTCGTTGAGGGCTTCGCAGTTTTAAAACTTTGCAAGTCTTATTTGTTTATTTTACACTAATGAAGATATCAGAATATTCCCATCGCAGACCAAAGCCATTGCTGGTTATCGAATACTCGAGTTTCTCATTTAAATTGGTCAATTTTTTTCGTTTAACAACCACACTCAATACTGTCTTCGCAGGGTCCATATTGGCATCACCGCCTTTTTTGTCGCCCCATTGTCCGGTTTCAGAATTAAAATAGATCGTCCATTCATTTTCACCGGGAGTTGCAAAGAAACTATACTTGCCAGCTGCCAGTTTTTTGCCTTCAACAATTATGTCCTTATCTGTCTGAAATATAGTTGCTTCATTGGCACCTGCCCTCCAAAGCTTTCCATAAGGCAAAAGCCCTCCGAAAATCTTTCTCCCTTTTACTGAAGGACTGCTATAATCAATAGAGATTGTAGCATCCCCGATCTTCCCTGTGGCTGTTGCAGGGGGGCTGGGTCTTTTTGCTTTGTCGTCCTGGGCTTTTAGCAAGTTTGGTAGTACCAGGCCTATCAGAATAAAGGCCAGAATTTTTACGGAATAATTCTTTTTCATAATGTGTTTTTAAATTTTGAAATTCTTTCTATACAAGAACTCCCCGCAGCTAATCCTGCGGAAATACAAAGCTGACAAAAAATCTCATAAAAGACTATCTGTATTTTCTCAATGTTTTTAAAACGAACCTGGCGGGATAATAATTTAATTGAAAGTAAACCCGAACTGCACATTTAACCCTAATGACGGTACCTCGGCATTACCAAATCTTACCGGAAGCGAACCGGCTACAAAATAATTTACATATTTTGAACGTGCATATACCTTGTTAAACACTGGGGTGAAGCCATAGCGGCCCGAGGTTTCAAATGCTAAACGTGTAATAATTGTAAACCCATGTTGAAAGCGGAACATGGTGCCGGGATCAAATAGTAAGTTGCTCATTTTACTGGTTGAGGCCGTTGATTTTATAGTGGGCGTAAATTCATAGCTAAAACCAAATTTATCACTGTAGAGTACATTTATGCCCACCGGGAACCCGATGCTGGTAGTGCCATTGAAATTATAAGTTGTAGCATCTTTGGTGAGGGTAACAATAGGTACAATGAAACTTAAATATCCAACCACTTTTGGATAGGTTGTTTGTATCATTACTTTCTGATCTGTAGTTCCTTGTGTTTTTGTGGAATCGACTGATGATGCCTGCATTTTCTGCGCATACAAATTTCCAGAGGTTAATGAAGCAATAAGGATAATTACCCCGAAAGTGCTTTGAAGGAAACGGTTGTTTGCCGCTCCTTTTTTAATTATAGAGGGATGTTTTTTCATGGTCTAAGGTTTTTGTTTGCTTGTTTTTTTTAAAGATGTTGGTTTATTGGCTTTTATGGCACTATTTCTTATCGTTTGCAATTTATCGTTATATATTTAAATATATAACGATAATAAAAAAATAGCAAAAGTATTTCTTAAAATTTTAACCGTTTTGTTTCTTTTTCTAAAAAATCCGCAAATCTTTTTCTTAAAAGACGATGGTATTTTATCAGTTCTATCGCTTCGCTTGTAATAATTGATCCACCTCCCTTTTCGCCGCCAGCTTGTGGTATTACAACAGGAGTGGCCATTTGTGCATTTAATCTATTAATTAATTCCCATGCTTTTTTATATGACATTTTCATCTCTTTTGCAGCGTTGCTGATAGAGCCTGTTTCAGCAATACGCTCAAGCAATTCTACCGGTCCGGGCCCAAAAAAATGACCATCGCCAACTTCAAGCCATAAGCTGCCGTTAACCCTGGCATTCAGATCTTTTATTAATATATCTTTTATTGATTTGGTCATTTCAGTTGTTTAACACTCATTTATGCTCCCCAGGCGTTCGATCATATCCCTTTAAACCTACCGCCATTACTTGACGGTGATGTATTTCAACTGGTATATTGATATTTTATAAATATATAATATTTAAAAGGTGGAATTTATAAAGAAAAATACAGGTTAAAGTATTTAATTTTTAATTACATTTATATTAAATAATAATTAAAACATTTAACTTTTGTTATCGTATAATAGTGTAACTAATATTTTAATCATTAAATATGGGGAAATACTTACAGCGCTTTTTTATAGCATCCACATTGGCCTCTAAATTGGGTTTTAGTTTACTGATTTTATTGCTTTTAACGGGCAAGGCATTCGCCGCAACTTATGATTGGGTTGGCGGAACAAGTACAAATGCGAGTACAGGCAGCAATTGGTATAATGAAAATACCTCCAGTTATGGTACTGTCCCGGGTTCGTCAGACGATGTATATGTGGATTGGAACTATAGCGTAACTTTTTTTCCGGTTGTAACGGCTAATACCACCTGGAAATCTTTAACCTTTGGTTATGGAAATACCTGGGTTGCTTATGCACATGGTTATACGGCAACTATATCTTTAAATGTAAACAGCGGTATAACTTTAACGGTAAGCGGGAATATAACGCAAAACCATTATTTAAGTGCAACAGGTAGTCCCGATAACTATATAATTACAATTATCGGGGGGGCCGGAACAATATTATGCCAGGGGAATTTTCTTGTTGGTGACGCCATAACACAGCCCGCCATTAGCGTTGCAGATGTTAGCCAGGTAAGTATTCAGATAACTCAATTAACGATTACTGGAAATGTTGTAATGAATTCAAATGGAAATAATGGAATAGGAGGGGCTAATGGTATTTGTTACCCATGGTTCTCTGTTGAAAAAGGTACAACAACGCTCTTGAAACAAGTTATTTTTGCCACCAATAATTCGCCGGTAGCTGATAGTTTTGATACCTATAATCCTCCGGCAACCAATTATCCGGGCTATGGTAAATTTACTGCAGATAATACGGCTGGTAGTACCAGCACGCTCGAACTAAAATATAAACAGCCTATTGTACCTGCAGATAAATTTTATGTTTATTTTACTTATGGCGGCAATAATGGCACCGTTTTGTATGACGACCCGACTGTTGAAAATCAAACTATTTATACAGCCAATGAACCATCATTTACCACTACCACAACTTATATAAATACATCTGCGCCATCTTATTATAATTTAACGCTCTCCGGATCAAGTACAAAATTAGTTGATAAAAACAGTGTTTTAGGTGCAACTACACAAGGGTTAACAATAGGAAATAACTGGACAACCAGTGGCGGTGCTGTAAATTTGAACACCAATAACCCAACAGTTACAATAACAGGCAACTGGACTAACTCAACAAATATTACACAAGGATCAGGCAATATAACGGTAAGCAATACTTTACAAAATAACAGCAATACTATAACCCTGAGCGCGGGAAACTTAACTATTAACAACGTATTGCAAATTAATGGTGGCACTATTGCTGCCGGTGGCGGAACAGTTACCGTTAGTGGGGCATTTCAGAATAATAGCGGAACGCTGCAGTGTGGTTCGGGAAGTGTAATATTTAATGGCAATTATACCAACAGTCAAACTTTTACTGCAGGTACCGGAACTGTTTACTTCTCTGGTACATCGCAGGCCCTGATTGATAACGGCCCTACGGGCACCACGTTTAACAACGTAACTTTTAATGCCAGTGGTACGGCTACAATGAGTGCTGGCACGGGTAATTTTGTTGTATCAGGTAACGGTGTACTAACTATGGTGAGCCCGGCCAAATTGGTTGCCGGCACGGCTGGTGCCGCCTATTTAACCTTAAACTCGAATGCTTCCAGTTCGGCTACCATAGCTCCCATATTGGGTACATCAACCATAACAGGTAATGTAAATGTAAAGCGTTATATCACCGGGGGAATTGCTGCAAACCGTGGTTATCGTTTATTATCCTCGCCGGTATATGGAAGTGTTGTAAGTTCAAATAATGTATATAGCATCAATTATTTAAAAAACTCAATTTTTCTTACAGGTACAAGTACTGCCGGTGGTTTTGATAATGTTAGTGCAGCTAATCCTACCCTGTATTTGTATCGCGAAAACATGACCCCTTTATATACAACATTTTTAAATAGCAACTTCAAAGGGATTAATAATATTACAGCGCCTCCAACTTATTCTATGGATGATGCAAGCAACCCATCAATTAATATCCCTGTGGGTAACGGATATTTGTGTTTCTTTAGGGGAAACAGGGCTTCCGCTACATTTGCTGCCGAAACTGCTCCTTCCTATGTTCCGCAAACTGTTACTTTAAGCGCCAGCGGTACATTAAATCAAGGGCAGATAACGGTAAAAGATTGGTTTACTCCTTTATCTGCAAATTTAAGTTATACGACCGCTTCTCCGGCAACTATAAAAGGATATAATTTAGTAGGCAACCCCTATGCCAGCTCTATAGATTGGGAGAATTTTCAAACGCTTACATCTACAACCGGAATTTATGGAACCAGTATAGGTGCTGCCATTTATGTGTTGGACCCGGCAAGTAAAAATTATGGCGCTTACGTTAAAGGAGGGGGGGGCATGGGTACCAACAACGCATCCAATATAATATCAAGCGGACAAGGATTTTTTGTAGTGACCAGCTGTTCATGTGCAACGCTGATCTTTAATGAAGGGGCTAAAACAAATACCCAGGTAACAGCTCCCAAATTATTAATGGGGATGCCTGTTAATTATACCAATAATCAATACCTGCGCCTGCAATTGGCTAAAGATTCCATTAGTACCGATAACCTGGTCATCCGCTTTATCAATAACGCCAATACTACTTATGATTCAAGCGTAGATGCCCCATACCTGCAGGGATACGGTGCAGTGAGCTTGTCAAGCTTTTCAAGTGATCATTATTCTCTCGCTATAAACGTGCAACCATTGCCTAAAACAAGCGAATCCATCGACTTATTGGTGCATGCAACTGCTGATGGTAATTATACCTTAAATATGAAAAATACAACAGGTATACCTCAACTTTTTGATATATGGCTGATGGACCATTATAAAAAGGACTCACTGGATATGCGGCACAATACAACTTATACCTTCAATCTACTTGAAGCTGATACTAATAGTTTTGGGGCACACCGTTTTAGTTTAGTTATACGTCAAAATCCGGCGTTTGCTTTACATTTATTAAATTTTACGGCAGCTAAAACAACAAACGGAGCGCAACTGGCTTGGGTAACAGAAAATGAACAAAACTACACCAACTTTACTGTTGAAAGAAGTACTAACAATGGTGCGACATTTGATTTAGTGGGAAGTATTGCATCAAGCGGCCAGGGAACTTACAGCTTTTTGGATAAGAATCCACTCATTGCTACGGATCTGTATCGAGTGAAACTTGAGGATTTAAACGGGACCGTTAGCTACTCAAATTTAATCCCGTTGATGTATTCGAATTTAAATAACAACGTCGCCGGTAATTCCATCAGCGTTTATCCTAATCCCGCCGGCAGTGTTATTAATTTAGCTATCATTCAAAATACTGCTGCGGCACCAAATGTCAATACTGCATCTTACGCAATAACCATTACGAATAGTAACGGTTCCATTGTGAAAACTGCAACTTCGTCACAACCGTCATTACAGCAGAATGTAAGCAGCCTGATGCCCGGAACCTATTTAATACAAGTTGTAAATAATAAGGATAAAAGCGATGTTGGGAAAAGCAAATTTGTAAAATTATAAAGCACTTAATACATTACATCACTCAAAATTGATTTGTATTCTCATTAGACTTTAGGATTTATGTCTTGGTGTTTCGCTTTGCTGATATAGGTGTTATCGGCGCTTACACTTTAAAGCCGGGATTGAGCTTCCGTTATTGAAACTGCAGGGATGGCAGTTTTTTTAAAGCTGAATAATCTTATTTTTTTTCCATATTCAATTGATGGTTTTTCAATAATGTGCCAGGATAATACAGATAGTATGGCCACAACCGGAAAAACTATCATCAGGCTGTTATATGGGTTAAGGAAAGAACACAAATTTGAAATTACCTGTTGAACTATAAATCCATAGATATAAGCCCCATAAGAATAATCACCGGGTAATTTGATGCTTTTGAATATGCCCGAAGCGCCTGTTACAAGTACGCTATAAATCAAAGTGAGATAAAAGAGAGGGTGAAAAAATACGGTATGAAAGCTTATTAAGCAGAGCGAAATTAGTAAGATGCAAACTTTAAAATTGAGCAAAACAAATTCTTTGTATAAATAAGCCAGGCTGCCTGCAATAAAAAACAAAACGACATTGGCGGAAAAAAAACCTATGTAATTATTGTATTTTGAAACTGATGCTACTAATAGGATCAAGAAAATAACCACTAACGATCTCTTATATCTAAACGCCCCGATTATTCCTAAAATAAAAATGAAGGAATAGCATTTTACTTCTGCAGGCAAGGTCCATAAAGACCCATTAACAGCGCCCGCCAAATGGTTATAAAGAAACAACCCGGGTAAAGTATGAGAGGCAGGATTATATAACAGAACATTACTAAGAAAAAATTTCCAGGTGCCGACATGAAGGAGATATTCTTTGACAGTAAGAGTTGTTAATAATGGCCCGATAAAGAAAACGGTTAACACCGTACATACTATTAAAGCAGGCCATATTCTGAAAACCCTCATCAGGATAAAAGAAAGATGATTTTTTTTATTTTCGAAGCTCCCTGTAATAAATATCCCACTTAAAAAGAAAAAAATATAAACGGCTAAAGTACCTGCACTTTCATTAAAAATCCTTTTTATAGGATCTGTATACCCGTCAGTTTTAAATAGATCAAAGGAGTGCGCAAAAATTACCATTAGCGCCGCGATAAGCCTTATCAAATTAAAATTGTTGTTTTTTCGTCTTATGAGCGATGCTAACTTAATCATAGGTAAACCGGGGTCGAATATAATTTAATAATTGATTTTATTGAGGTCTCCTATTTTTAATATTCAATATGGCGTTAATAAAAAGTCTTCTGCCACCTACGGCTCTCATCTTACCCTGTGTTTGTTTGCCAGTATTTATAAATACCGCAACAAGGTAAATATACTTAGCGCTATTACGGATTTTACACTGGAAAGTTAGGGGGAAACTACGGTGCAGTTCGCGTAAATATCCTGATTACTTTCCCTGTTGGCTTATTCAATTTTGTGGTATGGAAAGGGCATCATCTGTAACAGGTTAATAAGTGCACCTCCCAACACAAACATTCTTAAACACTTTTAAAATTCACTTATTATGAAAAAGATTCATTACTTATTTGCTTTTGTTATTGCTGCCGTGATTTTTGCGTCATGCGGTAAAGACGGCGCAGTTGGGCCCGCAGGGCAAACAGGGCCAACCGGGGCCGCTGGTACTGCTGGGGCAACCGGTGCTACCGGTACTGCCAATGTAATTTATTCTGACTGGATCACTCCCGCAGCTTACACTAAAACAACAGTTTTTGGAACAACTGATTTTACTTACAACATAGCCGCTTCTAAAATTACCCAGACTATTTTAGATAATGGTACTGTGATTGTATACGGCAGGTTAAACGGATACATAACAACGATATGGCCTACAAACCAGGTGAGCGCGTTGCCCATAATAATTAATTATATGAGTGGTACCACTCCCGAAATTGATACATGGTCGGCGCTTACCACGCTTGGCAATATCCAGATCAGTTTAGAAAATAATAATAATGCGTATACCAGTATATCTAACCTGCATAGTTTCAGATATATTATTATTCCGGGCGGGGTACACACATTAGGAAGTATCAACCCTAAAAATTACAACCAAATAAAACAAGCTCTGCATTTGCAGGATTAATACTAAAGCGTACCGGTTATCTTTTTTAGCGTTCCCCGTTGATTGGCTGGGAACGCTATACGTGTATACTACACAAAGCGTTAGTTATGGGCTTGGTATGCGCTTTTTTCTGAATGTGGAGTTTGCGGGTTTGGCAAACGCTGTTAAGGCGCAAGTTGCGTTTCACGGCTTGTATTGTCCGATATACAGTAAATTTAATCAAAGGGAATTATCTCAACTATTATGGTATTATATACGTACCATCTAACAGCTGTAAATAACAAAAGCCAACCATAAGCGGTTGGCTTTTGTTATTGTATTAAATTTGATTTTACGCCAGCAATACTGCTTTTACTGTATCCAATATTTTAAATGCATCTGCCGAGTTTGGGGCTTCGGCGTAAACACGTAATACGGGCTCAGTTCCCGAAGGACGGATCATTACCCAGCTTTCGTCTTCGAAAAAGAATTTGTAACCGTCCATATCTTCGGTTTTGCTAACCTTAAGGTTGCCGAAACTGGCGTATTTACCAGTTTTGCTGTTGCTGATTATTTGTTGTTTTAGCTCCTCGGTAACGCGCAAATCATAGCGTTCTACAGCGAATTTGCCTACTATATCATATATTTCTTGTACCAGGTCGCTTAATGTGCGGCCAGATTTGGCTATAAATTCCCAAACGATCAAACCGATCCAGATACCGTCTCGTTCAGGTATATGCCCTGCTACCGCAATACCACCCGATTCCTCGCCGCCTACCAGGAACGGATTACCCGAGTTAACGATCAGGTCGCAGATATATTTGAAGCCAATTTTTGTTACAATATTCTTCAATCCATATGCATCACACAGTTTTTGTATCTTGCTGGTACAACTGAAAGTTGAATAAACGTCGCCGGTTTGTCCTTTTACTTTATACATATAATGGATCAGCAGCAACAGGATATGGTGTGAATCCACAAAGTTTCCATCCTGATCATA
>JAQBOK010000009.1 GCA_028288085.1 Mucilaginibacter sp. | reverse complement strand
CTGCCTGTTAAATCTGACGGGTTCAAAACCTGGTGGAAAATCAAGGAAGGGATATACGCCGGGGCGATCAGGGATGTGCAACTTACCCAGCATGGCGTTTATTGAATATTCACCTTCATTTAAAAATACCAGGCGTGATTCGATTGGTTTATCCAGCATGAAGCTTACTTTTTGGGCGGGTGTGCGATGTTTATAATAAGCTATCCCAGCATCGGGGGATTCGTTGCCACGCATGCTGAAAAATAATACTTCGGTAACATCCACCACCAATTTCCCTTTAAAGTTGGTATCGTTAGCCAGATCGGTTAACATATGACGGGGTGAGGAAGCTACCATGGCCAACTGAATAGCATGGTTGCCTGTAAGGCGCTCCCATGTCGGAATATCCAGATCGTATTTAATACGTGACGACCCGATAAAGACTGTAGCTTTATCAGAAGGCTCATAAACCATAGCCCGGGTGTGTGCCCATAGTTCGGGGCCATCATCATAATCAGCAACCGCGCCTTTGTGCCGCAGGTAAAGTTCCCATGAAACTAAAAAGGTTAAAACAATTATCAGCGCTAAAACGGCTGATTTTGCAGGCATGTGTGTTTGCATAAGCTAAAAGTTAAAGACCACGAAATGTTGGTAACAATAAAATTCCCGCTAAATGCCTTATGTAGTAATAGCTTGCACACTATTTAGGGGATTAACTACAAGTAGTACGGTATAACAGACTCTAAATTAGTTATTTAAATGTAAATTCCAAATTTAGTTTACAGAAGTAATTATTTTTTAATCACCACTTTATTGTGCCGGGTAATTAGCTGCCTATCTGTGCCGGTTGTATCTTTTGTTATAGTCAACACTATTTAATATCCCTGGAAAAAAGGCGACAATGAAAAATTAGTTGTCAATATTTGCAATTGTATAAGCACTTATATAAATTGCACAATGAATTTTTATGAGAGCCTGGGATACCTTGTTTTTGGCAGCAGATTGCGGCGGCTAAGCGAGGCTTTTTTGTCGGAGATTAACAAAACCTACCAGGCAGCAGGTATTGAGTTTGATGCCAGTTGGTTCCCTGTATTTTACCTGTTATCGCAAAATGATTCTCTTTCTATTAAGGAGCTAAGTGATGCTACAGGCGTTTCGCACCCGGCAGCAAGCCAGCTGGTTACCAACCTAAAGAGTAAAAAACTGATTAAAACCACCACCTGTAAGAATGATGGCCGCAGGCAGTTGGTGCAGTTGACCAAGGCTGGTCATGCTTTATTGGAACAGATACTGCCGGTTTGGGAAGCATTAAGATTAACCATGGAAGAACTGGTATCTGCGGAGCCGGAATGCCTTCATCTTTTGCCTGCGATATCAGCCATAGAAAACAAATTCAGATCGGTTAACCTGTCTGATATAATAGGCCAAAAGCTATCCACTTTAAAATTAAAGGAACATGGACAAGACCTTTAATTACGGCACCGGTCATTTATCGATAGGTATTTGTACCGACATCGCCTCGGGTAAAATAAAAGGCGTGATCAGCGATGCGGCTAAGGCCAACATCCGTTCATCATGGCTGGAGGTAGGGAAAATAGTAAAGCGTGAAATACCCGTTTACGGTATTAATACTGGTTTTGGACCGCTTTGCGATACTCATATCTCTGAAAAAGACACCGGTACGCTGCAATCAAACCTATTAAAAAGCCATAGCGTAGGCGTGGGCAAACCCATCCCGAAGGAAATAGCTAAACTGATGCTGATTACCAAAGTACATGCTTTGGCACAGGGTTATTCGGGTATACCAATGGCTACCCTTGAGCGTATTATCTGGCATATTGATAATGATATTATCCCCATTGTTCCCGAAAAAGGTTCAGTAGGCGCTTCGGGAGACCTGGCGCCATTGGCACATTTGTTTTTACCGCTGATCGGTTTTGGCGAAGTAGAAGATAGTGGAAAAACAATGCCCGCTGCAGAAATGCTTAAGGCTCACGGTTTGGAACCGATCATATTAGGCCCGAAGGAGGGGTTGGCCCTTATCAACGGGACTCAATTTATCCTGTCGTTCGCCGTAAAAGCGGTCCAACGCTTAAATAATGCATTGCAATTAGCCGATCTGATCGGGGCCATGTCATTAGAGGGGTTAATGGGATCGGCAAGGCCGTTTGATCCCCGGATACATAATATTCGCCCTTATAAAGGCAACAAATTGGTAGCGCACCGCCTGTTCACACTATTAAATCATTCTGAAATATTAAACGCCCATGCCAACTGCGATAGGGTGCAGGATCCGTATTCGCTGCGTTGTATGCCACAGGTACATGGCGCATCGCGTAATGCCTGGTTGCATTTAAAAGAACTAACGGAGATAGAATTAAACTCGGTGACCGACAATCCCATAATTTTTAATGCTGATGATACCATTAGCGGGGGCAATTTTCACGGGCAGCCGTTAGCATTGCCTTTGGATTATGTTACGGTGGCCGCAGCCGAATTAGGCAATATAGCCGACAGGCGTTGCTATTTGATGAGCGAAGGCCGGTATGGCTTACCTAAGCTACTCACTACCGATGCCGGGTTAAATTCGGGCTTGATGATACCGCAATATACTACCGCTGCCTTAGTGACTGAAAATAAAACACTGTGCTTCCCTGCAAGTGCCGACAGTGTGCCTACCTCATTGGGGCAGGAAGACCACGTGTCAATGGGTTCTATCAGTGGGCGTAAACTGCACCAGGTATTGGATAACCTGGAATACATACAGGCTATTGAACTGCTCTATGCAGCACAGGCAATGGATTTCAGAAGACCGCTTAAATCTACCCCAATATTGGAAGCATGTCATAATCATGTACGGCAGCACGTTACCTTTATTAAAGACGACCGCATTTTTGCTGATGATATAAAACAACTTCATAAGTTGATTACAGAAGGGTCGTTGCTGGCAGTAGCCAATGATACAGCCACTAAAAACGATATTAAACTGGATAACAATGACGAGTTCAGAATTTATTAAGACATACGCCAATCACCCGGTTTATAAAGCGCCAAGGGGGATGCAGTTGCACGCTAAAAGCTGGCAAACGGAAGCACCCTTAAGGATGTTGCTAAACAACCTGGACGAACAGGTGGCAGAAAACCCAGCCGAATTGGTGGTGTACGGCGGAATTGGACAGGCAGCCCGTAACCCGGAAGCATTACGTCGTATTATAGAGTTATTATTGGAGTTGGATGAAGATCATTCGTTGCTGATACAATCAGGCAAACCGGTGGGTGTTATCCGTAGTCACCCCGAAGCGCCGAGGGTATTAATCGCCAACAGTAACCTGGTTCCTGTATGGGCAACATGGGAACACTTTAATGACCTGCGTGCAAGGGGTTTGATGATGTATGGACAAATGACAGCAGGAAGCTGGATTTACATAGGTACACAGGGTATTTTACAGGGCACATATGAAACCTTTGTTGAATGCGGCAAGCAGCATTTTGATAATAAGCTGAATGGAAAACTGATAGTGAGCGCGGGACTTGGCGGTATGGGTGGAGCACAACCCCTTGCCGCAACCATGGCAGGCGCAGTTTTTTTAGGCGCTGATGTGGACGCCTCGAGGATACAAAAAAGGGTGGATACCCAATATATCGACCGGATGACACACTCGTACGAGGAAGCCATTGCCTGGGTACGCGAAGCGATGGATAATAGTGAAGAATTATCTGTAGGATTAGTAAGCGATGCCGGTGATATGCTGGAGCGTTTATTAAAAGATGGGCTTATACCCGATATACTTACCGACCAAACTTCGGCGCATGATCCGCTTAATGGTTACGTGCCCGATGGCTTATCTTTAACTTTGGCTTCGGTACTACGCCAAAGTGATCCGG
>JAQBOK010000205.1 GCA_028288085.1 Mucilaginibacter sp. | reverse complement strand
CTGCAACACTAATCACCCCCGACTTGCCTACGTAGAGATTGCCACACTATCGTTCGCAATGACAAGTTTTATCATATACTCTCCGTCAGCAAACTAACTTCTCCCCGTCAGCAAACCAGCTTCGGCCGAAATCAGCCAAAACAATGCAGGCCACAAGCGCAGGCAAGGACATAGCACAATAACCCTTCAAAAACCGAAATCAAATCAATGCTTATCACTACTCACAGCAGCGGGCTCTTTAGCTAGCATCGCATCCCTGATAGATTTTACAGGGGCGCTGCCATAGCTTAAGAATTTCTCGTTAAAGTCTTTCAGTTTATATTTGTCGCCTTGTTTCTTTTTCCACTCTTCACGCATATCCATAATATCTTTAAATCCGGTGTAGTAGCTGTCAAGTTGTACGCTGGTTACATTTACGCGTTTCCATTTGCCTTCGGCTTCGGCCTGTTGTTGAAATGCTTCATGGGTAAGCAGGGTGATCGCCTGCTGTTTGGGCATATTAAGGCAGTGCACACTATAATCCAATATAGTATTACAAGCCGAACGCAGGTTCCATTTATACCACATCAGCAACATTTCCGGTTCATTATTATCATAGCCGTTATCAAGCATCATTTGTTCGCTGTATACAGCCCATCCTTCAATCATGGCGCCATTACCAAAAACAGATTTGATCATGCTCGGTGCTTTATTGGCATACACCAGTTGCACATAATGCCCCGGTATGGCCTCGTGGATACAAAGTATCTGCAAAATATACTGGTTATACTCGCGTAAATAACTTTCGGCTCGCTCAGGCGCCCATCCCGCCAGGCTGCCTACGTTGAAATATGAATTTTGACCGGTATCATAAGGCCCGGGCGAACTCATAGAAGCGCCTGCAACACCGGCCATGTAACCGGGCTCTTTACGTACCACTAATGGTTTGGAAGGGTCGAGGGTAACCAGGTCTTTTGATTTTACAAAGGCTGTAAGCTTAGGTAATATTTTTTCAATAGCTCCCTGGAATTCATCCGGCGCTACATGTTTTACTGATATGGTATCTATTACTTTGCCTATTATCTCCAGTGTATCGGCGGGCATTGGTCTTGTACCAAAGTATTTTGGCCATAGTTCAATACTGCGCTTAGCCATTTCGTGGTGCAGGTATTTCTTGCGCTCCACGGCTGCATTATATACCTGTTGTGCAGTTTGAGACGACTGTATCTCGTACTTAAATTTATCTTCATACAGATCCTTACCCAGCCTGAAACTGCGCGGATGGTCATTCTTTAAATTTTTCAGATAGTCGGCAAAACTCTTTATGGCATCTGCTGAAAGTTTTGCCCTGTCGAGCATTAGTTTTTTTGTGGCTTCGGGGATATTTGTTTTTTTAAGCGAATCGGCAAAATCATTTTCAATAACGCCAACGCCGCCCAAATGCTGTTCAATGGCCAGGCTGGTTAGCTCAACAACAGGGTTCTTGATCTGTTTTTCAGCTTCTTTATAATAAGCCGGGATATTGGCCATTCTTTGGTAAAAATTGGTAAGGCGCTTAGCCAGCGGCGCATAGTGCTCGTTCAGGATATAAGCAAACGTGCCAATCACATTGTATGACGAAGGGTCCCATTCGTAAGCTTTTAATGATTCGATGCTCCATTGCAGATATTGCATCTGGTTTTGCATCATCCCGAAATCCATTTTATTGGTCGCCAAAAATGTACCCGGATTATACCTGCCCAGCGAGTCGAGCTGTACTTTTGCGAATGTGAGCAATTTTTCCCTGGCCTGTTTGTTCGGGATAAGTAAAACACTATCATACTTATGATAACCCACGGATGTTGCCATATCGGGGTTTAATTTCCAATACCCATCAAGAAAATGGATTTCATAATTATTAAATGAAACATCATCCACACCACCTTCCGGCATTACCGAACTATCCTTTTTACATGCGGTAAAAAATGAAACGAACAGGGTTAGAGCTATTATCTTTTTGATCACGGGCGAAGCGTTTTAAATGGCCGGATAAACTTAAAACATTTTAGTCAAAAAACTTAATTTAACGCAAACAAACGGCTAATTTGTATTATTATTAAAAATTAAACGGGCAATGGATAAACAACATAAAACTTTAATAGACGAATTAGTGAAGTTACTGCATGGCGGCAGCGCCCATGCTGGGTTTAAAGATGCCGTAGGCGATCTGCCGGCAAAACTCAGGGGCGAAAAGCCGGGTAAACTGCCTTATTCCATTTGGCAACTGGTTGAGCATATACGTATTGCGCAGTGGGATATGCTGCAGTTTAGTAAAGAGGCGGAGCATAGATCGCCAAAATGGCCTGATGAGTATTGGGTAAAAGAACTGACGCCAAAGGATGATAAAGAGTGGGAGGGATCGATAAAACAGATCAATAATGATCTGGAGGAATTTATCAGCCTGTTAAAAAGAGAAGATATTTATGAACCTTTAGCACACGGCGACGGACAAAACATATTGCGCGAAGCATTCCAGATAGCAGATCATACATCTTATCATGTTGCAGAGATTATTGTGATAAGGAGATTGCTGGGAGCCTGGGGATAAGCGCAATGTTATTAAAGTTAAGAAAATATGCGTTTCAACTAACGCCGTCAGGTGCTAAAAAGTATCAAATTCTTATATCGGGCCCACGTTAACTCAATTACATTAAGAGTAAACACCACCTAAGCTTCGCCACGGTTGTTTACATTAATCACGGCAAAATTTAAATCTTCAAACTTAATTCAACCCGTTGATAAACTTAACAAGATCAGGCATCAGTTCCGCTTTAAGCGGCAGTTCTGGTTTATTGTAGGTAGCTAAATTTTGGTCCCTATCGGCAGGGGCTTCCTTTAGTATGTGGTTCATGCCGGGTATAATAATTAGTGTGGCATCTGATTTAGCTTTTTTCAGTTTATCAGCATCGGCGGTAGTAACCTGCAGGTCAGTAGTGCCCTGTATAATTAATACCGGCATTTTTAATACTTTGATAATTCGCGCGGGGTTATATCTAAACCACGACATCAGATAACGCTGTATACTTGGCCTGGCTATAGACCATAGCGCCGGATCAACATTGTCAATAGTTTTACCTTTTTTCATGCTATCCAGCAATGCCTTAAAATCATCCTGTACAAATTGCGGCTTTGATTTCATTTGCTGGGTAACTATCTTGTCGGCCTGGTCGCCCGCGCCTTCCAGGGAAATATAACCTTTTACGGGCTGGTCACGGGCGGCCAGCATACCCACTAATGAGCCTTCACTATGGCCCATTATAATAATTTTTGAAAAGCGTTCATCTTCACTCAGCTTATTGATTATCCCTACTGCATCATCCACGTAATCATCAAAACGCAAATCGGCTTCTTTATTGCTGGTCTCGCTTTCGCCTATCATTCTTTTATCATAGCGCACAGATGCAATTCCTTTTTTACCTAAGCCCTCTGCCAATAATTTATAAGCATTGGTATTCAGATCCATTTTAGAGCTGTTCCCGTTACGGTCAGTAGGGCCAGAACCTGCTATAATTAAAACTACAGGTATTTTGCCCAAAGCACTTTTAGGCATAGTTAAAGTACCATGTATTGACCCCGACAATGTTTTTAAAACAATGGGCGACTCAACCAGTGACGGGTCATTAATACCTGTAGATGCAGCAGCGGGTGCTGCTGTTGTTGCTGCGGGTGTTTCTGACGGCAACGGACGTAAAAGCAGGCCCGTAATTTTATTTTCCTTGTTCAGGGATATACTTAATCCAAGAGCGCCGTTTTGAAAGGTAGCTTTATATACCGCAACCGATTGTGCGTAACTGGTGAAAGTTGTTTGCTGCAAATTGCCTAGCTGGCCCTTGAGTTGTTTTGTGGTGGTTTTAAATTGATCCTGCGACAATGCGCTCGTCATTTCGGAACCGAAGGTTTTATAAATACTATCGGGTTGGTCACTATTATAGAACTGTTTAAATCTGTTTATAGCAGTTGTATAGTTGGCAGGCTCTGTTTGTGCAAATGTTTTGAACGTAGAAAATACAGCCAGGAGTACAAAAATAGTTTTCTTCATTTTATGATGATCGGGGAAACAAATATAGCACCTCAAACATAATAAAATCAATTGAAGCACTTATAACTTTTGATAATGCTTATCCTGGTTTAAATTTATTACTGATTTGACAGAAATGTAATCGAAGATTAAGTGATATCTTCAATGGTAATCATTATTAATTTATCGTTAAAATCTGGCTATCAAGTTTACAGATTGTAAGATTTAGTTGCTATATTGTGATCGTTTTTAATATTGAATTATAGTCGAAACCTTTACTTATCTCTTTTAATGAAATTTATTGCCGGATGTTTTATTACCGTGTTGTTGGCATGTGCATGTAATTTAACGATGGCGCAAACAATATCCTCGGCGATGCAGGGTAAGGTAATTACCGATAACGCAGAAACCGCAGACGGGGCCACAATAGTGTTGTTAAACTCCCGCGATTCATCCGTAGTACAGTCAACCATTAGCAGTCAAACCGGCATCTTTAATTTTAATAAGCTGCAGGCCGGCAGTTACCTTTTATTTGTCACCAAATTAAATTACAACAAGGTATACAATGGGCCTTACCAGGTTACGGCAGGCAACAATTTGGATATTGGAATTATTACCATAAAGCAAAGTGCCAACGAGCTCAAGGAGGTAAATATCACCGGAAAAAAGGATTTTGTAGAAGTGAAAGCTGATAGAACGGTACTTAATGTTGATCAGAATATAATGGCTTCGGGCGCCTCATTGTATGATGTTTTGAGTACAGCGCCGGGCGTAAAAGTGATGAATGATGAGATATTATTTAGGGGGGGCCAAAAAGCAATGATCGCTATAAATGGTAAACCCGTGCTGCTCACCGGAGAAGAATTGGCTGACTTTTTAAGAAACTATCAAAGCAGCAGTATCAGTAAGATAGAACTGATTGATAACCCGGGCGCCAAATATGATGCTGTAGCCGCTGGTGGAATGATCAACATCGTGCTGAAAAAAAATAAGGATCTGGGATCAAATTTTACGGTATCACAAACTGCCGCTATTGGCGATAAATATAAATTCAATACCGGGTTCACTTATACACTTCGCACTACCAAACTCAGTGTATTTGCCAGTTATAATTATATCAATAATAGCGTACCACACTCTATTAATACAAGCCGGAATATTTTTAATGGCAACCAGGTTGATAATTTTAACCTTAATTATAATGCTGATATTAAATCAAAGAATAACAGCTTTAATCTTGGCGCTGATTATGAGCTCACATCACGCCAAACTATCGGGTTTTTAATAAATGGTTTTGCTAACAATGCAAATATCACCAAAAAAAGCACTACTGTTATTTCTACAAACGGGCAGCGTGATTCAAGCATCAATACAATATCCGGTATCAACAGGGATATTTATAATTTTAATTATAACCTGAATTATAAAGCCAGCCTGGGCAGGTCTGGTAAAACTATTCTATCTGCTGATGCCGACTATTCGGATTATCACCGTCACTCTACCGAACTGCTGGAGAATGATTTTTTTAACGCTTCGGGCCAGTCAGACAGCGATCCTTTATTTTACAAAGACGTTTCTCCGTCACACATAACCATCAGGTCAGAAAATATTGATTTCAGTCAGGTATTATCAACAGTTACCAATATGGCGGCCGGACTAAAAAATAGCCAGGTAAATAGCGACAATATGATTGATTTTGATCAAAATATTAACGGTAATTATGCAATTTTGCCTGATCTTACCGACCATTTTGTTTATCACGAACGTATAAATGCTGCTTACTTAAAACTGGATACCCGGTTTGGCAAAACCAATTTATCGCTGAACTTAAGGGGCGAGCAAACCAATTCGCATGCACAATCAATTAATGCTCCCAACCCGGTAACCACCAATTATTTTGACCTGTTCCCCAGTGTGCAGTTAACCCGGAATCTGAATAAAAACAACCAGTTAACACTGTCGTATGCCCGGAATATTAACCGGCCAAGCTACCAGGACCTTAACCCGTTTGTAAGTTATATAGACCAGTTTTATTACAGTACCGGTAATCCTTTTTTAAAACCTGCATACATTAACACTTACAGCGTTTCCGACTTTTTATTCAATAAATACAAAGTTTTGTTGAGCATGGTTGTTACTGATAATGATTTCAACACCATATTCAGGCAAAATGATACCACTAAGGTGTATATTACAGAAAAGGCTAACCTGGGCACACGCTATCAGTATAATGCTGAATTCAGTGTTCCTGTTGATATAACCCGCTGGTGGCATATTGATGCTGATCTGATCGTTTATCATGATAAATATGTATATGCCCAGGATACAGTGGCCAAAAGGAGTACAAGTGCTTTTACATTTAACCTGAACCAGAACTTTAAACTGACATCAAAATTAAGTGCCCTGTTGCACGGATATTATGAATCACCATCCTATTTTGCAATAAGTCAGTACAAAGAAGGTTATTACGTGAATGCTGGTTTTAGTTACTCCGTATTAAATAATAATGGAAGAATAAGATTGGTGTTTAATGATATTTTTAATACCGACAATTTGAACAGGTATCATACCAATTATACCAATCTTGACCTTACAGCAAGGGACAAAGTAGGCAGCCGGTTTATACAAGCTACATTTACTTATCATATTGGCTCGGTAAAATCACGCGCCGGTAAAGATAATATTGAAGAGCAAAAGCGGCTTGGCGGCGGCAGTGGCGAGAATTAACTAATATTACCCAATATGTCCGCCCAGCATGCTGGCAACAATAATGAGTAATACTACCAGGGTAATAGCGGTATACAAATAATCCTTTTCGATAAGGAAACCAATAGCCGAAAAAGCAACACGGATAATAGGTGTAGCGATCAGTAAAACAATACCCGCCTGTATAATAGCCTGCCCTTTAAAAGTTAATATACCATTTATAATGCCACCCGGTGTGCGGATAAAATCAGGAACGCCATTAAAATGACGGTAATCAGGGATACTGTGCCCGTGCCTGAATATAAAAAGTACACCCCCTATAAAAACAATGACCATAGAGGTAACAACACCAATCCGTAGTATCCAGCCAATTATTACCTGCATGTCCCCGTCCTTAAAACTCTTCAGTTTCCTGGAAGGAGCAGGACTTTTTTGCTCCCTGTTGGCGGGGTTATGAGGGTTATATTTTTCCTGTAATGCCATTATAAATCATTTGAACCGCCAGGAATGTTACAACTACTGCAAATACCCAGCGTAACCATGCTGAAGATTTGGTATGCACCAATATTTTTGAACCGCTTATTGCACCTAATAATACCCCGATAACCACCGGCATAGCCAACCCGGGATGAATATAACCGCGTTGAAAATAAACCACCGCGCTGGCGGCAGCTGTTACGCCTATCATAAAATTGCTGGTAGTGGTTGATACCTTAAAGGGGATACGCATAAGGCCATCCATTGCCACCACTTTTAAAGCGCCTGAGCCCACGCCCAGCAGACCCGAAATGACACCTGCAAAGATCATCATAAAGAACCCTCCGGCTATGTTGCTTACGCCGTATTCAACCAGTTCATCATTTACCGGGTAGGTGCCATTAAGTTTTAGTTTTTGAGACAGGTAGGTTTTTTGAATAGTTATTTGTTCAACCTTTTCGCGTAATGACATGATGGCCGAAAAGATCAATATGGCACCGAACAAAACAGCAATAAACTGGGTTGAAATATAGATGGCAATTATAGCCCCTGTAAAGGCCCCCGCAGTGGTGGCGATCTCTAAAAACATACCCAGCCTTATATTGGTGATCCCTTCCTTCACGTAAGCCGCGGCCGAACCCGATGAGGTAGCAATAACCGACACAAGGGATGCCCCTATGGCATAATGGATATCGACATGTAAAACAAGGGTTAATAAAGGGATTATTACAAAGCCGCCGCCTAAACCGGTTAATGAGCCCAATAGGCCGGCAAAATAGGAGCCAAATAGTAAAATAACAGTAAATACAATTACCGACATAGATAAAACAGTACTATTGAGAGCGGCAAAGGTAACAATTACTTTTTGTGGCTTATCAATCATAATAAAATTGATAGGTTATGACAAAAATTATATCAACAATAACAAGAACATACCGTTATTTGTAATAAGAAAACTTAACATCTTTAAGCCATGGCATCTAAAAAAATCACTGATCTGCTGGGCGACCAGGCGGATAATCTTTTGAACCATCAATGTAAAACATTTTTAAAAGACCAGCTCCATTTACCATCGCCTGATTTTATAGACAAAGTTTTTGCGCAGAGCAACCGCACACCGCAGGTTTTACGCAACCTGGCAGCAATACATAATTGCGGACGGCTGGCAGGAACAGGTTACTTATCCATTTTGCCGGTAGACCAGGGTATTGAACACACTGCGGGGGCATCGTTCGCCAAAAACCCGTTGTATTTTGATCCCGAAAATATATTGAAGCTGGCTATCGAAGCGGAGTCAAATGCAGTAGCAACCACATTTGGTAACCTGGCTATGCTATCACGCAAATATGCCCACAAAATACCATTCATAGTAAAGATCAACCATAATGAACTGCTTACCTACCCAACCAAGTATAACCAGATCATGTTCGGCACCGTTAAGGATGCCTGGAATTTGGGGGCAGCAGCTGTTGGTGCAACAATATACTTTGGGTCTGAGGAATCAAACAGGCAAATAGTTGAAGTGGCGCAAGCTTTTGAAGAAGCACATTCGCTGGGCATGGCAACCGTATTATGGTGCTATGTGCGTAACAATGCCTTTAAAAAAGACGGCGTTAATTATGAAACTTCGGCAGATATTACCGCGCAGGCCAATCACATTGGCGTTACCATACAGGCAGATATCATCAAGCAAAAAATGCCGGATGTGAACGGCGGTTTTACCACGCTTAATTTTTCAAAAAGCGACCCTTTGATGTATAGCGAACTGAGCACAAACCATCCTATTGATCTTTGCCGCTATCAGGTAGCTAATTGCTATATGGGCAGGGCTGGCCTCATCAACTCCGGCGGCGAGTCAAAAGGAGCGGATGATCTGGCAGATACCGTGCGCAATGCGGTGATCAACAAAAGGGCAGGGGGGATGGGCCTTATTGTTGGCCGCAGAGCTTTACAGCGACCATTTAAAGATGTTGTTGATCTTTTACGCACATTGCAGGTTGTTTATTTGGATAAAGCATTTGATGTGGCATAATGAAGGCACTTGAATGGG
>JAQBOK010000204.1 GCA_028288085.1 Mucilaginibacter sp. | reverse complement strand
AGGAACCAGAATAACTGCACCGCCTATAAAATTGGTATACTTGCTGATATAGTAATATGCATCGATAAATAGTTTTTTACCAATGACTGATTTATAACCTATTTCATAAGAAGCAATACGCTCAGGTTTCAGTTTTGCGGGTTGATACTTTGGCAATTTGGCTAATGCAAATGCAGGAGCAAGCTGAGTTACCAGAGCTGGTAACTGGCTTTGGAGCGCCCCTGGTAAAGCACCTCGAACACCCGCTGCTGTGGCTGCCTGAATCGCCGCCGGTGTATTTGGGATCTGGCCGGCAGCAACTGCGGCATTCACCTGACTTGTTACTGCTGCCGTAACAGCCTGGGTAACAGCCGCAGTGGCATAAGCTGTGGCGCTTTGTACAATAGACGGATCACCCTGAATGGTTTTCAGGATATTTTCACTTGACAAATTCTGTCTTAATATGCCATTTCCCAGGTTATAGCGGGAATTAAATTCAGGCAGACCACCAATCAATGTTCCTGATGGTGTTTTTAGATCGATATATTGGTTCTGTGTGGTTGGAATACGGAATCCTGTTTGATAGGACAAGCGAATATTATGCTGGCCAAAAGTGGTTACAGCAGACACACGTGGCGTAAACTGACCGTCAAAATTCTCGTTCTTATCATACCTCAAGGATCCGGATAATTTTAAATGATTGCTCAGCAGGTTTTTTCCGGCCTGAACAAAGGCGCCGAATTCATTAATAGGAATAGTGCCGTTACGCCCTTCTTTCGTATCAGCAAACAAAGTTCCGGCTGACCGCAACTGATATTGTCTGAAATTACCTCCTGCAAGTAATTCAATAAATTTTATTTCATTTTTAAAATTATAAAAACCTTCTACATGATAAAGATTTGTTTTATCAGCAAAAGCACCTCCACCGTCAACAATAGGTGTATTACGATATTTTTCCAATAACTGATTATACGCGCTTGTTCCCGGGGCAGGCATTCCTTTGTCGGCAACCTGACGGGCTGCTAGGTGAGCCTCTGCCTCAGGTACTCCTGCGGCACGGGCAGTAGCAAAAGCTCCGGTATATTGGCCAAACCAGGTTGCATGTGGCTTAATTTCATTTAGCATGGAAACAGCAGCAAGACCGGCAAGGTATGATTGGCCGGAACGTTCCTGAGTTGTATAGGCACGAATGGTAAAATTATCGCCGCGTAATTCCAGTTTTGCCTGGGTTAAATTAAAATTACGAAGAGAATATCGTCCCGTAGCAGTATAAACAGTTGTTCCATATCCATAATTAATCTGGGCAATAGCTTCTATTTTATCGCTGATACGGTAATGAACCGCTGCATTGGCTTTAAAACTTTTAGTATTATAATCAACCAGATCTTTTTCTTGATATCCTGTACGGCTCACAAAAGTGCTGGGAACCAGATTTACTGCCGCAGCTGGTATAAGACCGTTGGCTGCCAATGTTTTTGCAACTGAATTAATATTGGTTTGCACCTCATCCCCATAAATATTTACACCATCATAATCAGGATCGGTGCCGGCTCCGCGTGCAGGATCAGCATTTCCCCCAACATTTAAATTGTTATAATTGGTTGCCTGCCAGTCTTTTGCCGTAATGTAGGAAAGGTTTACTTTGAAAGCGATTTTGTTATTAAATGCCTTGGCATATCGAATAGTCCCATCAACAAAAGGAGTGGTTGCTTTGGTCCGATGCGACTCATGCATGATACCGGATTTTACATTTGCACTCAACCCCTGATATAAGAACGGACTTTTGCTATTCATCAGGATCAGGCCATTGATAGCATTAGGGCCATAAAGTGCGGATGCAGCTCCTGGTAATATTTCTACACTTTCTACATCAAGCTCCGACATTCCTATAATATTATCGAGCGGAAAATTTAATCCTGGTGCCTGGTTATCCATACCGTCAATCATTTGCACAGTACGCGGATTTCCTGTACTGCCAAATCCACGCATATTAATAGATTTGAACAATACACCTTGTGTAGCCATGTCAATACCTTTCAGATTGGCGAGCGCGTCGTAAAAATTAGGAGATGGTGTTTCGCGGATTCCGCGGATATCCATTTTTTCAACAGCGACAGGTGACTTCATAACACTTTCTTCAACGCGGGATGCTGAAACAATTATTTCTTGTCCCAGAATAGCCTGTTCTGATAATTTTACCTGGAAATCGGTTTGATTACCTGAAACGTTGATTTCTTGTGTTTCAAATCCTACCGAGGAAACAACTAAGGTAAATGGAGGCTGTGAATTAACAACAAAGCTAAAATCACCTTTTGCATCTGTTATGGTGCCTATCACTTTTCCTTTAACCTGGACACTGACACCAATAAGAGGCTCCTTAGTTTTAGCTTCTATAACTTTTCCGCCTATTTTGGTTTGGGCATAAGAAAAGGAACTGAAAAGCAGAAGTACAAAAGTGTAGTAGAAATTATATCTGGTAAAAAAAATATGCATAAAATAGTTGTTAAATTGTTGATGGAAGCAAGATAAAATATTTAAAAATGAAATCTGCAATCGTTCTAATTTTTTCTTTAAATCATTAAATAAATTATTTAAAGGGTTGCTTTTCTTAATAAAAATAGTTAGGCAAATCTATAATTTTATTACGATTAATTATATTTTTTCTTAATATAATTAAAGAATGGAAATTATTGGTAATTATTAAAGATTCAGAGCAAAACCAGCAAAAATGGGCGTATCTATTCTTTATTCTTAGCTTTGCAGGATTAAATATTGATAAACATACATTTAGACTTCATAATGAAGGAAACATTCGTTATAATAATGGCTGGTGGGGTTGGTACCAGATTTTGGCCATTTAGCCGGACTGACTTTCCAAAACAATTTCATG
>JAQBOK010000267.1 GCA_028288085.1 Mucilaginibacter sp. | reverse complement strand
GCCCGGCTATGGCTAACAGGTGAATGATAAAATTGGTAGATCCTCCTATGGCGGCGTTGGTGATAATGGCATTGTCAAAAGCCTCACGTGTAAGCACATCTGATAATTTCAGATCTTCCCTCACCATATCCACTATCCGCATGCCCGACATGTGTGCCAGTACTTTCCTACGTGAATCGGCTGCAGGGATGGCAGCATTATCAGGCAAGGTCAAACCCAAAGCTTCTGCCATTACGGCCATGGTGGAGGCTGTGCCCATTACGGCGCAATGCCCCCTGCTGCGCGACATACAGGCCTCGGCAACATTCATTTCTTCTTCCGACATCCGGCCAGCACGTTGCGCTTCAGAAAAGCGCCATACATCAGACGTGGCAATATCATGCCCCTGGTATTTACCCGTAAGCATGGCGCCACCCGAAACAACTATAGTGGGTATATCAACACTACAGGCCCCCATAATTAAGGCCGGGGTGGTTTTATCGCAGCCGCAAAGCAGCACTACGCCATCTAAGGGGTTGGCCCTGATGGATTCTTCCACATCCATACTTACCAGGTTGCGGTATAGCATGGCGGTTGGTTTAATAAGCGTTTCGCCCAATGACATTACGGGAAACTCTACCGGAAAACCGCCAGCCTCGTAGATGCCGCGTTTAACTGACTCTGCCAGTTCGCGAAAATGAGCGTTACAGGGTGTTAATTCAGACCAGGTGTTGCAGATACCGATGACAGGCTTACCCTTAAACTCATGCGCCGGGATACCCTGGTTCTTCATCCATGAGCGATATATAAAACCGTCCTTGCCTGTTCGGCCGAACCATTCGCTGCTGCGCAGTTTTTTATCTTTCATTATTTGCAATTATGAAGGTAAAGGTAAGTGATTCCTTTATCCTTATTAATCTGTTTTGTCATTTCGATGGCAAAGCGACCTGTAGGGGTTAAGGCGAAGAGAAACTATCTCTTGAGCAGGATTGAATCTAAGGAGGTGTGAGCGAAAAATCTTATAAACTTTGCAAAGCGGAACTATGCATGTTATATAAGATCTCTCACTATTGTTCAAGATGACAATCAACATTATATAAATTAACTTATAGCCCTATCCAAATGGGTATACCCACCGTCCACATGAATTAGCTGCCCGGTGGTGTGGCTGGATCGTTCTGAAAGTAAAAATATAACCATATTGGCTATCTCTTTTACTGTGGTCATCCGTTGCTCCAATGGTATTTTTGACATGATAGTTTTGAGTTTTTCTTCCGGATCAGGCAATGTTTTGATCCAGGTTTCATACAGCGGCGTCCAGCATTCGGCTACGATAACGGCGTTCACCCTTATACTGTAAGGGAGCAACTCTACCGCCCATTCCCTTGTTAATGCACTACGGCCGCCATTGGCTGCCGCATAAGCTGATGTATTCCCCTGCCCTGTTTCAGCGGTTTTTGAGCCGATATTTACGATGGCTCCTTTGCTTTTTTTCAATTCGGGTAAAGCAAAATGGGCCAGTAAGTAGTAATGTACCAGATTTTTATGCAATGAGGCAATAAATTGTTCATAATTGCCTTTCTCTAAACTAACACTATCATTTACTCCGGCATTATTAACCAAACCATCAATTCGCCCGTATTTTTCAATAACCGCCCTTATTGCACTTTCACATTCGGCAGGGTTGGTTAACTCGGCCACTATCTGCGAGCCTGTATTGATCTCTGCAATTACTTTTATATTATCCTCTTCGCTGCGCCCGATAATTACTGGGATAGCACCCTCGGCCGCCAGCACTCTTACAATGCCCTCGCCTATGCCTTTGGCACCGCCGCTCACTATAATAACTTTATTTTTTACTTGTAAATCCATATTTTTTTCTATAGGTCGAATAAACACACCCCTTCACTCCTTCTTAAGAAGGGGACAGCAAAATACATGCATCTAAAGGTTGTAAAAATCAATCGCATTACCACCAAAAAATTTATTCTGTTCGTGGTGTGATAGTTTTGAGGTGTAAATTTTTAATATCTCTAAAGCGCGGTTATAGCCGCCAGCGAGTTTGCAAACTGGCCAGTCGGAACCGTACATTAGCCGGTTTGCGCCGAAAGCGCTAAAAACCACATCCAAATAAGGCGTAAAATCTGCGGTGCGCCATGAATACCAATCGGCCTCGGTAAGCATTCCAGATACCTTACAGTATACATTCTTATATTTTGACAGGGCTTCCATATCCTGTTTCCACTCATCAATGTCTTTATTTTTGATAAGGGGTTTAGCCAAATGATCAACCACAAATTTCTGATCAGGGAATTCTGCTACCAAAGTTTCGGCATACTTTAAATGAAGCGGATAAATAAGAATATCATACGTAAAACCATAATGGTTTAAAAAGCCTATGCCTCTTTTAAACTTTTTGGTAAGCATAAACTGCTCGTTGGGCTCAGCTTGTAATACATGCCTGAAGCCCTTTAATTTGGGGTGATGTTCTTTATAATGCTGAAGCCTGTCTTCAATATTTTCAGCGCGAAGATCAACCCATCCTACTACGCCTTTTATAAAATCATTTTCCTGTGTCAGTTGGAGCATAAAGTGATTATCAGCTTCTGTTTGACAGGTTTGCACCAAAACGGTGCCATCAATTTCGTTGCGCTGCAATATTGGAAGCAGATCAGCAGGCAAAAAATCATGCCGGATAACCGCCATATCTTCTGTGATCCAATTGTCCCTTACCGGGTCGAATTTCCAAAAATGCTGATGTGCATCAATTTTCAGCATAAGCTACTAAATTTTGCCTGGCGCTACCAAGTCCATCAATGCCCAATTCTATCACATCGCCTGGTTTAAGATACAAATTTGGTTTCATTCCCAAACCAACACCCGCTGGTGTGCCCGTTGAAATAATATCGCCCGGTAACAGGGTCATAAATTGGCTGGTATAGGCAATAACAAATGGGATGTTAAAAATAAAATTTGACGTGTTGCCATCCTGCATGGTTTTGCCATTCAGTTTGAGCCAAAGACGCAGGTTGTGCGGATCGCTGATCTCATCAGCGGTAGCTAAAAATGGCCCGATGGGCGCAAATGTATCGCAGCCTTTTCCTTTATCCCAGGTTCCGCTGCGTTCTATTTGAAATTCACGTTCAGATACATCGTTATGCAATACATACCCGGCCACATAATCCATCGCATCTTTTTCGTCAACATAGCTTGCTTTTTTTCCAATCACCACTGCCAGTTCTACTTCCCAATCTGTTTTTACAGAGTTTTTGGGAATGGTGATATCATCATTTGGCCCAACGATAGCCGTGGTTGATTTAAGAAATATGACCGGCTC
>JAQBOK010000248.1 GCA_028288085.1 Mucilaginibacter sp. | reverse complement strand
ATATTGCTTTTAATGACCTCACCAGCATGAAAGCCCTGGGTATTACTCCTGATTATATTAACGGTTTTACAGCAATAGGGTATAAAGATATCCCGGTAAATGAACTGCAATCTTTTAAATCATTAGACATCACACCTGAATTTGTAAAAAGTTTTCGGGATGCGGGTTATAAAGACATACCGGCAAACGAATTGATGACATTAAAATCATTGGGCATTACTGCAAACTATGTTAAAGGCTTTGAGGCATTAGGGTACAAAGATATTTCGATCAATGAATTAGCATCATTTAAATCACTGGGCGTTACATCAACTTATATCAAAGGCTTTCAGGAGATAGGTTACAAACAGATATCACCCAATGAATTAACTTCTTTAAAATCGCTTGGGGTAACTCCCGGTTTTGTTAAGGGATTTAAAGATCTTGGTTATACTGATATTTCTTTGAACGAAGCGACTTCTCTTAAAGCAACGGGTGTAACACCAGCTTATGTAACAGCTATGAAAGCCAAAGGGTTCAAATCAAAAAACCTCGACAAATACATACAGTTGAAAAGCACATTCAACGAAGATTAAAAAGCCGGTAAAAAGCTTACGAAGTCTTCAAGACTTCGTAAGCTTTCCGATTCCGGATAAATAAGATCCAAACCAGTCATCTGGTTACTTTAAGTATAGTTTTAATTAATTTATATAAATAATTATATATGTGGGTTTTACTTGCAGTTGTTGTATTGATTTGTGCCATAGTGACAATAATCACTATGCAAAATGCGCGGCATTAAAACAAACTCTCAAACAAGTGAATGTCCTCTTTTGTGAGGAATTTACCCGATCACTTCCATGAGAAAAGAAATGGCACCGGGAGAATGTAATGCCGCTGTAGATTCCATTGTATCCATTGCAGTTTCAGCGGCTCGTATACGCATTTGTTTTTCATAAACCGCAATTGCCGATCGCACATCAGGGAAGTTATCGCCGGTAAGGCATTTGCTTAATTCTAACGCATCCAGCATCGCCATATTTACACCCTCGCCCGCATAAGGCGGCATCAGGTGCGCCGCATCACCCAGCATAGTAAGGTTTGGCAACGTTTCCCATGTTTGATCTAAGGGCATGCAATATTGCGGACGGGGAACAAAAGGAGCATTTGCATTTTCAAATAATTCCAGCCATACTGTATCCCAACCGGAAAATTCCTCTTTAAACCACGCGATAACCTGCGCTTTGTCGGAAAAATTTATTCCGCCATCCCTGTACCAGTACTCGCTGGTTTTACAACCTGTGTAAAACGCAAGGCTGCCATCGCCCTTGGCGCTTAAGATCAGCGATTTCTCATCGCCCATTGCAAATATTTTTCCACCACTCAACAGCTTATGTATTTTGGGGCTTGCTGTTTCAGAATGATATATGGCTCCTTCAACTGCTGTGATGCCGGCATAAAAAGGCTTAACATGGGTGATATAAGGACGGATCTTTGAATTTGCGCCATCTGCGGCAATCACTATATCGGCAAAAGCTGAAGTGCCATTTTTAAAATCAAGTTTTACGGCATCATTTTGTTGCGCAAGAGATATAAAGTGACTATCCCATATAACGGTACCTGGCAGCAACGAATCCAACAAAATTTGCTGTAACGGACCGCGATCAATTTCCGGCCGGTCTGTTTCGTCTTTGGTGCCCGCATGCTCGTCAATTATAATTTGCGCGTTTTTATCCATAATGCGCAACTTGTCAGCCCCGGGGCGGTAATTGGCCCTGAAGGCTTCCATCAATCCGGCCTTACGGAGCGCTGCCAGTCCAGATTCCTCGTGCAGATCCAGTGTGGCACCTTGTGACCGGGCATCTTTGCTGATGTCTCTTTCGTATACTTTTACGTCCACACCGCTCATTTGCAAAAGCCTCGCCAATGTTAATCCGCCCGGACCGCCGCCTACAATAGCTATTTCTTTATTTTTAATGATGTTCATTGTTATTGAAGTTAATAATCCAGCATCTGGCAGTTAAACCCGGCGGTGTGCAAAAGTGATTCCACCGAACCGGGATTTAAACCCGTAGCTACTATGCGCAATACTTTATCGCAATCATCCAAATCGAAATTCCATTGCTCAATAGTGGGAAAAGAAGTCAGCAAAGAGCTAACCTTACTGACTTTTCTTTTACTGGTTACATTTGTTTTGAAAACTAATATTTCCATGGCATTCTTAATGTTTTATACGTAATAACTATCGGCAGAGCCCAAAATGGACAAAATGAACATGTTTTTTTATTCTGCCGGTTTTGAACTCTCTTCTGGTGAAGGTTGATCCCAATCAAAGCCGCCACGATGCCTTCCCCATCCACTGCCGCAACGAGAGCGCATCTCTTCTTTAAACTTTTGTCTTTCTTCGGGGCTCATATTCTTTAAATGCTCCATGCGATTGCGCATCCACGGGGCACCGCCCCGACCACGATGGCCGAAGCCGAATAATATTTTGGATAAAACAAGTATACCCATTGCCTGCCAGTAATTAATAGTGCTTGCATGCAGGATATCCGGAAGTAAATGGTTCCATAATTGCATTACGATGTAACTGATAAGGGCCAAAGCCCCCAGGGCGAAAAATGGGATAAAAATGAATTTCTTTTTGAATTCAAATCTTCCTCTATAAGCTGAATCTCTCATATTTTTAATTTTTAATATTCTGTAATTTCTTCATACAATTGTTTAAGTCGCTTACGTAGATGAAGCACCGCGTACCGCTTTCGTGACACCAGCGTTTGAATATTTTCGCCGGTGCGTTTTGCTATTTCATTAAAAGGGATATCATCCAATTCCTGCCATATAAAAACCTGCTTTTGTTCTTCGGGCAGTTCATCCAGCGCAAAAAATAATTGCTCCCAAAAAAGGCTGCGGATATATTCTGTTTCAGGTGTTGTACCTTCAGTGAGCAGGATTGTTCTAAAATCCGGGCCATCCTCATCGCCCTCTTCATCCAGGTTCAGATCGAACAACTCCTCAGTCTTTTTCCGGTTTTTATCAATGATCTTATTAGTTGCAACCTTATATAGCCATGCGCCTGTTTGTTCAATCGGTTCGGCATTTATAACGGCACTTAGCTGGTACCAAACATCCTGCAGTATGTCCTCGGCATCGGCGTCATTTTTTACCCTCCGGCGGATAAAGCCCAGCAAGCCCTTACCATACGCTTTTATTGTTTGTATGATATGGTTGTTTTTCTCTTCGGGCATTACGGCGGTGATCAATTTATTTCTCCTTTAAAGGTAGAGACGATTGGTAGAAGAAAACATTTTAAAAAAAATAAAAAATGTTTTGGAATGATTGTCTGAATCAGGATTAAACAGATTCAGAGATTATATTGATTAATATTTAGACAGGATCGTGGCAGTCGTTTAATTTGTTTAGTGCCGCTCAAACAAATATTAATCCTTCTTAATAACCAAATTAGCAAAGTTACCATCGAGACCAAAATTCCACAGTCCCAGCAGGCCATTGGTTCGGCTATTGAGTTTTTTTACTTTTAAAGATGCTTTTGCTGAATGGTTAACATAAACTTTTATGGAGTCTTTTTCCACAACTATACGGGCATGAAACCAATCTGTTGCCTCTGGAAAAGGATTAACCGCGTTTTCGTAAACTAATGGGTACTCATTACGAAGCCTTTCCCATGGATAATCAGGTTGACTTATATATTGCACGGTATGCTTTTTCCTGAGCGCATCAGGCGACTGAAAATTAAAGGGGCGGAAATAGATAGCGTCATAAGTGATCGTGTCTATACCATGGAAAGCTATTCCTAAAAAACTTTGTTGAAAAACGTTCTTGCCCCTCATATCCAGTTCTATTGAGCCTGTTGAGAAGGAAAAGTCCTTTAGCCAGATAATATCATTTTGCGATAAACCATGTTTATCACCTTCATTTAAAACAGAGATATTATAATTAGGATAGGTGATCAGCTTATGGGTTTTATACAAATTGATCAGATCTATCCTCTGGGCATAGCTTGTGGTGAAGCTTGTTACTAAGATCAGGGCGATAAGGAATGGTAATTTTTTCATTACATTAAAACTTGATATTATATTCGCTTCATTTATTACGTACAATATAAGATACTTATTTTCAAATATTTACAATACTTCGCAAATATAATTATTGTTCATCTACGTGCGGATGTGTACGATACTATTGCACGAGTGTAGTTTTATAAAATTTTAATAATATGCCAGCAGAATATGTGGCTTACTTATATTTATAATTTCAGATAAATATTCATTTTAATAAGTTAATAACGCCCTTAACTTTTATTTAAAAATGGGTGAAAACACGGTGCAAATTAACAGGAATAAATATTAAATTTGTTAAGTACCAAAGTCATTTAACTTTAAGGTTAAAATTAAAAAAGTATTGAAGAGCTCCATTATTCTTAAAATTGGCACTTATTGTCAAGGTTTATAGATTGCACTTAATCATTAGGACAATAATGTCTTTTTGGTTAAAAAAATCAACCACCCTGTAAAGAAACTGGTATTATTCTGATCTTAAAATCCGAACCATACACATAAAAATAAAATCATGAAAGCCGGTACCGGTCGCTTTTCATTTAGTCGTCTTTCTATTCAACAAAGACTTCCACTTTTAATTTGTACACTCTTACTTTCGGCTATAGTTATATTTAGCTTTGCTACCTATTATGGCCTAAAAAAGGCTACTCTTAAAATAGGTAAAGAGCGCCTTCACTCTCTAACCGATCAGCTTAGTTCAATATTGGGACAATCAGCGCAGGCTTTATTAGGTACGGTTCGTGCAACAGCCAATCAGAGTTTTGTAAAGCAATACCTCAAATCGGAAGGCAAGGAATCTCACTTAGAAACACTTCAGGCCCTTGATAAATTAAATAGAGACAGCACCTGGGTTTCGGTGGAATTATTGGACTCGAACAAAACACGTGTTCTTCGTTCAGATAAATCCACTGTTAATATAAAGGTGCACATAACTGATGTATTATATTTTACACCTGTTGGCCCCGGTGCCTGCAAAGTAGGGAAGATATACAATCTAAAAGGTTCTATGTATTACCCTACCATTGCAACTGTTACTGATAATAACCGAATTATAGGTTATATTATATGCTGGCAATTATTAAAAAACAGTCCAAAAGCAGTAGAGCAATTGTCACAATTGATGGGTACCGGTGCCACACTTTATATTGGAAATACTGATGGAAGCCTTTGGACAAATATGATAAGACCTGTTAAGGGGCCACCTGTTAGGATGAATCATATTGGGGATTTTATTGAATATGATTCTCCTCGCGGACAAAAGGTTATAGCAACAGCGCAACTTATTGCAAATACTAACTGGGTGGTTTTAGTTGATTTTTCGGAAGAAACTATGCTGGCGGGGACAACAAGTTTTGTGAATTGGATAATTATTGTGGGCGTTGTATTAACAGCAATTGGCATTTTGGGTGCCTGGATCATGAGTTACAATATTACAAGGCCACTCAACCAGTTAACCGATGCTGCAACAGCAATTTCAAAAGGGGATTTTTCTTATGCTGTAAAGGTGTACCGTAATGATGAATTAGGACAACTGGCAAATGCATTTAATATTATGGCAGAACAGGTGCACCTCATGCACCAGGAATTAGAAGACAAAGTAAAGGAGCGAACCGCGCAATTGGAGAACGTAAATAAAGAATTGGAGGCATTTTCATATTCCGTTTCACATGATCTGAGAACACCGTTGAGGGCCATCAGCGGCTATTCTATTATGCTGAAAGAAGATTACGACGGGAAATTGGATGCAGAAGCCGATAGGATCATTCATAACATTATTACAAATGCTAAAATGATGGGGCAATTAATTGATGATCTGCTTGCTTTTTCGCGCCTCAGCAAAAAGGAATTGGTGCGCACCCGCGTTGATATGCAATTGCTTGCAACAACAGTTGTTAATGAGCTTTTGCAAAACAATCCGGAGAACAAGTGCCAGGTTAATATTGATGTGTTGCCTCCTGCAGATGCAGACCAGGGGATGATTAAACAAGCATTAATAAACCTTGTAAATAATGCAATAAAATATTCCTCAAAAAAAGCTGACCCTAATATCGAAATTGGATTTAAAGACGAAGATTCAACAACGATTTATTACATAAAGGATAATGGAGTTGGTTTCGATATGGCTTATGCCGGTAAATTGTTTGGCGTTTTTCAGCGTTTGCATTCTCAGGAAGAGTTTGAAGGAACCGGGGTAGGCCTGGCATTGGTTAAGCGAATAATTGATAGGCATAATGGAGAAATTTGGGCCGAGGCCTTAGAAAATAAAGGAGCTACATTTTATTTCAGTTTACCTAAGAATACAGATCATGAGTGACAACAAAGTTGAAATTTTATTAGTTGAAGATAATTCGCACGACGCTGAAATGACCATACGTGCCTTAAAAAAAGTGAACCTGGCTAATAAACTGTTCCATGTAAAAGATGGGGCAGAAGCGCTTGATTTCCTTTTTGCAAGGGGAACATACGCGGAGCGGGACATTAATAATAAACCCAAAGTTATTTTATTGGATATTAAAATGCCCAAGATAGATGGTATAGAAGTTTTGAGGCAAATCAAACTGAATGAAGCTACAAAAAAAATACCGGTGGTGATCATGACCTCTTCAAAAGAAGAGCAGGATATTATTACCAGTTACCATCTTGGTGTTAACAGTTTTGTAGTAAAGCCGGTTGATTTTGAAAGTTTTGCAAAGGCTGTTTCTGAACTTGGTTTTTATTGGCTGATAATAAATCAGGCCGTTGAATAATTATATGTTTTGCTATGACCAAAAGTTTAAAGATATTACACATAGAGGATGTCCCCAGCGATGCCGAACTAGTTGAAAGAACATTAAAAAAGTCTGGAATTGCGTTTGAAAAACTTATTGTTGACAGTAAAAATACATATACAAAAGCTCTCACAGAATTTCATCCTGATATTATTCTTTCCGATCATTCGCTCCCAACCTTTAATTCGCTTGAAGCTTTAAATATTTTAAAACAATCAGGGATGGATATTCCATTCATACTGATAACGGCTACAGTTTCAGAAGAATTCGCTGTAAGCGTAATGCAAGAAGGAGCATCAGATTATGTATTAAAAGACAGGCTTCAGCGTTTGCCAAGCGCGGTTATTAATGCGATAGAGAAATACCAATCAGCTAAAGACAGGCAAATTTATTTGAATAAAATAGTAGCCAGTGAGGCCTTGTTTACAAAAGCAGAGTCAATTGCCGAATTTGGCACATGGAAAGTGGATATTATTAATAATATCACCGATTGGTCTGCCGGAACTTACGTATTATTCGGATATGAACAGGGCGAAGTAGAGGCTAATTATGAAAATTTTTTGAGAAATATTCATCCTGAGGATGTCGGCAAGGTTGAAAATGATTTTAATACGGCCATTGATGAAATCCATTCAGGAGAAATGGATTTCAGAATAGTCAATAAAGATGATAGTATCAGGTACATTCATTCCCAGTTTGAGTTCGAGCTAAACGAGCGAGGTGAGGTGGCGTATGTTATCGGGTTTAACCAGGATGTAACCCGGTCAAGGCTGGCACAAATAGAGATACAAAATAATATTGAAGAGCTAAAGGCGGCAAGCGACAGGCAATCGGATATATTGAATGCCTTGCCACCCAACATGGTACTGCTTAATGAAGCAGGCAAAATTGTCGCTGCAAACGAGTCGTGGAGGAAGTTTACCATTGAAAATAACCTGGGTGTACCCAGGCACGGTATAGGCTACAGTTATATTGCGATTACTGAGAAAGCCACGGGCGTTGATGCATTATCTGTGGAAAAGATCGCAAAAGGCATAAGAGAGATAATAGCAGGAACAATTGAGGGGTTTTCAATTGAGTACTCTTATTATTCGCAGAATAAAAAATTGTGGTTCCAGCTAATTGTTGCCCCCTTAACAGATAAAACAAAAAAAGGGGCAGTGGTATTACACATTGATATTACTGCCAGGAAACTTGCTGAAGAATTGCTGCTACAATCTAAAGCTAATTTGCAGACTGTTTTTGAAAACACGGATATGGCTTATGTATTGTGCGATGCAGAGTATAAAATAGTTTCGTTCAATACTAAAGCGGTTGAGCTTTGCTTAGAGCAATTTAATAAAAAACTAAAAGTGGGAGGGCACGCCTTTAACTACTTTCCTAAAAATAGAATACCCAACGTTAATGAAGCAATTCAAAAAGTATTGCACAACCAAGTTGTTAGTTATGAAACCAGTTATAAACTCAAAGACGGTTCAGTTAAGTGGTATGAGGTAAAATGGGAAAATGTGGCCAATGAGAAAAAGGAAAATATAGGCATTCTACTTGCTTTTAAGAACATTACCGAAAGGAAGATTTCGGATATGGAACGCGACAGGATCACCACCGATCTTGTTCAGCGCAACAATGATCTTGAACAATTCACCTACATTGTTTCGCATAATTTAAGAGCACCGGTGGCCAACATTATGGGGTTATCAAATATGCTAAATAGCTTTGATTTTGATATAGAGGAAAACCGGGAAATAAAAACCGCACTTGCAACCTCAATCAATGTTCTTGACCAAATGATAATAGATCTGAACCAAATTTTACAGGTCACCAGCCGTTTGAATGAGAAAAGCGAAGCCGTATCATTTCAGTCCTTGGTTGAAGATATAACTCTAAGCTTGCGTAATATAATTGAAAATGAAAACGTTACTGTAACTTGTAATTTTAATGCGGCCAATAAGATTGTAACTATAAAGAGTTATATGCATAGTATATTTTACAATTTGATATTAAATAGCATCAAATATAAAAGGCCGGATACCAACCCTGTTATATCCATATTCAGCAGAAGACACAACGATAAATTAGAAATACTTTTTAGAGATAACGGCAAAGGGATTGAGGAAAAAAATTTCAAAAACTTGTTTGGTTTATACAAACGATTTGATACGAGTGTTGAAGGAAAGGGGATAGGACTGTTTATGGTTAAAATGCAAACAGAAGCCCTGGGCGGAAAAATAAGCGTGGAAAGTGAAGTAGGTACGGGAACAATATTTAAATTAGAATTTTCAGAGCAGGCATACATGGCATAAGAACTGAAAAAGATTTAATTATATTCTAATTAATTTAGCCAGCCAATCAATCAATTTGAAATAACATTTTTTTTTAAAGTGATCTCAAAAGAGCATTAAATACAGACTGCAATTTTTGAGCGGTTTCAGCATCAATGATATTACCATCAGCATCCATTTTTGACCGGATGAAGGATACTAACAATGTAGCATTTTTAAGAAGATTTGCATCTATAGCACCTAATATTTTGATCAGCGCCTTATGTGCGTTCTCGCCACCCGTTGAAGCCGTGATTAATGAAGTGGGTTTGCCTGAAAACGATGCGCTCGATACCATCCAGTCTAACGCGTTTTTCAATGCACCAGGAACACCATAAGCATATTCGGGGGTGCATAATATAATGCCGTCTGCATCAGCTAACTGTTTGCGTAATGATAGTATGGCAGGGGGCGGATTGTCATCATCCAACCCGGGATCAAATGCCGGTATTTCGCTTAGCCCATTGTAAATGCTGTAATTTATATCAGTCGGGCACATTTTACTCAATGCCTGTAATATAGCATGATTGGACGAACCCCAACGAAGACTGCCCGAAATGGCGAAAATATTTTTTTTGTGCATTTAGCATTAAAATTCAATGATAGGCAATAATCAAATTAACAAGACAATTACCTATTGATTTATTACCTATTGATTTTGGCATGAGAGTGACAGATTGATACAATTAAATTAATGGTTCGATCCAGGGACCTGGTTCATATTTAAGGCACTTACTCTATACTTTTACCCTTCATCGCCGTATTAATGGCCTGGTCCATCAGGCGTTCTGCAAAAGGACGTGTAAATTCATTAAGCTGATCAATATTTTTATGGATAAGGTCTTTATCGCCGCTAACTAAAGCATCTTTTAATGCCAGTACATATTTAGTTGTTTCGCTAATCTCGGCTATAGATACATAGTCGCCATTCTTTTGAAGAAAGCGCTCAACAGTGTACACCATCTGTTCGCCTTCTGTTCGGGCTTCTATCAGCATTCGTTGGGCTACGTCATCTTTGGCGTGTGTAATACTGTCCATCAGCATTTGCTCTACCTGATCGTCGGTAATACCATAGGTCGGTGTTACTTCAACCTCCTGTTTTACTCCAGATCGCAATTCCATAGCCTGTATCTTCAGTATACCATCGGCATTTAATAAAAAGTTGATGTCTACCTTAGGAAAACCCGCAGGCATAGATGGGATACCTTTTAGGTCGAACTCTGCCAGCTTACGGTTCTCACTTATCAGGTCACGTTCTCCCTGGTAAACGGCTATCTTCATATTTACCTGGCCATCTACAGAAGTTGTATATTGCCGGCCAGCCTTGGTAGGCACTTTTGAGTTACGGGGAATGATAATATCCATCAAACCACCCATAGTTTCGATACCTAATGAAAGTGGGGTAACGTCCAATAATAAAATGTCCTTGCGGTTTCCGGCCAAAATATCCGCCTGTATGGCAGCGCCTAAAGCTACTACTTCGTCGGGGTTAAGGTCATCGTGTACCTGTCGCCCAAAAAATTCTGACACCATTTTTTTAACCAGCGCCGTACGGGTAGAGCCGCCTACCATCACAACCTCGTTAATATCTCCAATATCCAAACCTGCATCCTTTAATGCATTATGGCAGCATTCAATGGTCTGCTGTACTTTGGGTAATATCAATTCGTTAAAAGTATTCCTATCAATGGTGCACCATATATCACCAATCTTATCATTCACCATACTTTGATGAGCAAACGCTTTTTTAGCCTCTTCAGCTTTCAGGCGAAGCTGCTGCGCCAGTTCACGGTTCTTGATTAATTCAGCTCTATCTAATTGGTTTTTTTCTATCCAGTAATCAACAATGGCGCTATCAAAATCATCGCCTCCTAAAAATGTATTTCCATTAGTGGATAATACTTCAAAAATCCCGTTCTGTATTTGCAGAATAGAAACATCAAATGTGCCCCCACCGAGGTCGTATACGGCAATGGTTTTTGTTTCTTCAGGATTTAAGCCAATTCCATAGGCAAGGCTCGCTGCCGTAGGTTCGTTCACAATACGCAATACATCAAGCCCGGCCAGTTTACCGGCATCGCGCGTAGCTTGCCTTTGCGAATCATTAAAGTAGGCAGGTACCGTAATAACAGCACGATTTACCGGGGTTTTCAAGGCATGCTCAGCCCTGTCCTTTAATTCTTTTAGTATCAAGCCCGAAAGTTCGATAGGGGTGTAAAAACGGTCACCAACCTTTATTTTTACAAGGCTTTCGCTGTCGTCATCGATCACTTTGTAGGAAAAAAAATCCTTGTAATTTTCAATATCCTTATAAGAACGGCCTAATAACCTTTTCACCGAAAAAACGGTATTCTGGGGGTCGGTTATTAAATAGTTTTTAGCTTCGTTACCAACGGTAATATCACCTGATTGACCAAAATGCACCACTGATGGCACCAAAACGCCTTTGCCAATGTCGTTTATCACTTTTGGGTTTTTGTCCGGATCAATAAACGCCACCAATGAATTGGTAGTACCGAGGTCGATGCCTACAATAATATCTTCCTTTTGTATAGAACCCGTTGCCAGGTTGATAGAAACTTTAGCCATGATTATTTAGTAACAATCGGCAAATGTAGGGAGTTTTGCCGGATGGAGTGTCTTTTGAATATCGAATTTTAATTTAGGATTTTATGAGTAATGAAGACACTAAATTATCTATCCGGTAATTTATATGGTTTTTAGATCAATTTAGCCACCTGTTACAGTTATATCATATGCCATTGAAAATTTAGAACAATAGTTAAGAGCAGCACAATATAGATATGAATGGTGAGTTAAGGGATCAATATTATATCGACACTATTTATCGATTGCATAACTACTAATTTGTATTTACTTTCATGCCGATGATAGGATGTGCCCTGAATAAACCAAAAACTATATTTTTAACAAAGCTGGTATTTTTGCTGCTACTAACTACTACAGTTGCTACTATAGCTAAGGCGCAGGAGTTTGGGGGCAATCCACCATCTATTAAATGGAACCAAATAAATACTAAGGCCGCCAAAGTGATTTATCCCAAAGGGTTGGACACGGCAGCAATGGAAGTGGCCAACATTGTTCAACGGATGAACAGGGCAATACAGCCAACCATCGGTTTTAAACAAAAACAGATCAGCATCGTACTGCAAAATCAAACCACTATTGCCAATGCCTACGTAGGTCTTGCGCCATTCAGAAGTGAATTTTTCCTGACACCCGAGCAAAACAGCTTTGATATTGGTAGTCTTCCATGGCCAAAACAACTGGCCATTCACGAATTCAGGCATGTGCAGCAGTATAATAATTTTGATGTGGGATTTTCTAAAGTACTACGCGTGCTTTTTGGCGAAGGCGGGCAGGCTTTAGGTAACGACCTGGCAATACCCAATTGGCTTTTTGAGGGCGACGCTGTTTTTAACGAAACTTTGGTGAGCGATCAGGGCAGGGGGCGTTTGCCTTATTTCTTTGACGGTTACCGTGCGCTATGGGCAGCCGGCAAGGATTATAGCTGGGCGAAACTGCGCAATGGTTCATATCTTGATTTTACCCCGGATTGGTACCCCACCGGCTACATGCTGGTAGCTTATGGGCGGGAAAAATATGGCGATGATTTTTGGAAAAAGGTAACGCATGATGCCGCAGCATTTAAGGGCGGTTTGTATCCTTTACGCCAGGCTATAAAAAAATATTCGGGCGAAGATTTTGTTCATTTCAGAAATGACGGATTGGGTTACTTTAAGAAGCAGTTCCATAGTGATATGGATGATCAATCAACAATTCAAACACACAATAATTCAATAATTAATTCACTGCATTTTGTTTCAAACCAAGAGTATCCTGCCTATATAAATGATACCACGCTGATCTATATGAAAAGCACCTATGATCATTTGCCTGTATTTGTATTAAAAACAGGTAGCAGGGAAAAAAACATTGGCATACGCTCTTTATCGCTGGATAATTATTTTGCTTATCATGGTGGTAAAATAGTTTATGCCTCTTATCGACCGGATTTGCGGTGGACCTACCGCGATTACAGCGAATTGAGAATTTTGGATGTGGAGACAGGGGAGGAACATTATATTACCAATAATTCTAAATATTTCTCACCTGATTTCAGCGCAGACGGAAAAACCATTGTTGCCGTACAAGTTGGGCCGTCTGGTAAAAGCGAGTTGCATTTATTGACTGCAAGCAATGGAAAGCTCAAAAAGCTAATTCCAAATCCGGGTAAGTTGTTTTTTACCTATCCTAAATTTTATGATAATAACCGGCTAATATCAGCTGTCAGGAATGAAAAAGGTCAGATGTCTTTAGCTCTGATTGATGTTAAAACAGGCAACGCAAAATATCTATTGCCGTTTTCATATCAACCTATCGGGTTTATTGCAATCAAAAACGATACTGTTTATTTTACAGCTACATCCGGTATTGATGACCGTTTATTTGCTTTACCTATCAACAGTAATAAATTGTTTGAACTGAATAATTACCGGAAGAGTGGTTATATAGGTAACTATCAGCCTACTATTTCGGATAATAAGCTGGCCTGGACAGGATTTACCGCCGTTGGATACCAGGTGAGTGAATTTAATAGAAAGGACCTGCAATGGACGGAAACAAAACCTCAATTACCCGGCAGTTTACCTGACATGGGCATTACAGCCTTAAAAAGGGATTCGGCATCAGATCTTCTCGCATCAATAAAGGATGAATCACTTCCGGTTACCAAATATCCAAAAACCTATCACTTGCTTAATTTTCATAGCATTGTGCCAAATATTAGCGATCCTGATTATGTAATTGCACTTTTAGGAGAAAATGTTCTTAACACTTTTCAATCACAGCTTTCATTTAAGTATAATCGTGATGAGCAGTACAAGGAACTGGGTTTTGACGCGGTTTATGGAGCCCTGTTTCCCTTTATTCGGGCCGGGGTTGATTATACCATAGACCGCCGCGGTTTTTATAAGGGCGGAAATATTTATTGGGACGAAACGGACGTGCACGCCGGTTTGGAGATCCCTCTCAATTTCAGCAAAGGCAAAAACATCACAGGTCTTGATTTTGGCAGCGATATTTATTATAACCAAACTGATTTCCAATCACCTTAT
>JAQBOK010000221.1 GCA_028288085.1 Mucilaginibacter sp. | reverse complement strand
TCATCAGCTTTAGGCTTTGTGGTAGTATTGATATTCATGATCGCCTACTACAATCGTGCAGGTACAATTGCAGTAGTGGCAGTAATTATCAACGTATTTTTCCTGATGGGCGTATTGACCAGTTTGGGTGCGGTATTAACCATGCCAGGTGTAGCGGGTATTGTGCTCACGCTGGGTATATCAGTTGATGCCAACGTACTGATCTATGAACGGGTACGAGAAGAACTTGCCTTGGGTAAATCAGTAAAATTGGCGGTTGCCGATGGTTTCTTGCATGCGCTCTCTTCAATCTTAGATTCAAATATAAGTACCTTCCTTACAGGTTTGATCTTGTTTATCTTCGGAAGTGGACCGATACAAG
Organism: Mucilaginibacter sp.; assembly: GCA_028288085.1. Classification (GTDB taxonomy): domain Bacteria; phylum Bacteroidota; class Bacteroidia; order Sphingobacteriales; family Sphingobacteriaceae; genus Mucilaginibacter. The sequence continues at coordinate 5,106 of JAQBOK010000221.1, read as the reverse complement.
GATTTGCAGTAGTATTAATGATCGGTATTGCTACCTCATTATTCTGTTCACTGTTAATATCAAGGCTTATTTTTGAATGGATGATCAACAAGGGATGGGATATCAAATTCTCGAACTCATGGAGCTCACATACATTCAAGAATGCCAATTATGGATTTGTAAAAAACCGCTTCAAGTTTTACATATTCTCAGGTGCATTTATTATTGCCGGTATTATATCTATGTTTACGCAAGGCTTTAACTACGGTGTAGACTTTGTGGGCGGACGTACTTATGTGGTACAGTTTAATAACAGCAATGTAACTCCAGAAGATGTGCACAGTGTTACTGACCCTATTTTAGGTGTAAGTGAAATAAAAAGCTTTGGTGCTGATAAGATAAGCATAACTACCAAATACCTTATTGAAGATAACGGCACCTTGGCTGATAATAAAGTGGAAGCTAAATTGATCAGTGCGTTAGGTCAGAAACCATTAACTACTATCACCCAAACCAATATTGTAAAATTCCAGAAAGTAAAAGCTACAATAGCCGAGGGACTCAAAAAATCAGCCTTCTGGACAGTGCTTTTTGCTATTGTCATTATTTCTGCTTACATACTGATCCGGTTCCGTAAATGGCAGTTCAGTTTGGGTGCCATGGTTGCAACAGCACATGATGCATTGATGGTGCTGGCATTTTTCTCCCTGTTCAAAAACGTGATACCTTTCCTTGATATCGATCAATCATTTATAGCAGCCATTTTAACTGTAATTGGTTATTCAATTAATGATACAGTGGTTGTATTTGACCGTATCCGCGAATTCCTTCACTTGCATCATGCACAATCTGATGATCCGAAAGAAGTGATCAACCATGCGATCAACAAAACGTTAAGTCGTACTATTATCACCGCGCTAACCGTATTATTCGTATTGATTATCCTGTTCATATTCGGTGGCGATGTTATCCGTGGTTTCTCGTTCGCATTATTGATAGGTGTATGCTTTGGTACTTATTCATCAATTTGTATTGCAACACCTGTAATTATCGATTTTGGCAAAAAGGACCTGAAATAAAGGCATGTGAATTTTATTTAAAGGCTCCAAACAACATTTGGAGCCTTTTTTGTTTTATAATTATACGCAACAACTGTTTAACAAATGAAAGCGACTGACACATCAAAATTCCCGTTAGTAGTAATTATAGGTGGAGGTTTTGGCGGCCTTGAGGTTGCTAAAGCCTTAGCTGATGAACCCGTGGATGTACTAATGCTTGATAAGCACAATTATCACACTTTTCAGCCCCTGCTGTACCAGGTTGCAACCGGCAGCCTTGAGGCAGGATCAATTGCATTTTCGCTTAGAAAAAACTTTGATAATCAAAAGAATTTCCGTTTTAGGGTAGCAGAAGTAACAAAAATAAATGCTGAAGAGAAAATTGTGGATACTACCATCGGCGAATTTGCCTATGACTATCTGGTGATTGCGACAGGCTCAACTACCAATTTCTTTGGCAATAAGGACATAGAGCATAATGCCATGCCTATGAAATCGATCCCCGAAGCGCTGAATCTTAGGTACATGATCCTTCAAAATATGGAAGAAGCTGTATTGCAGACAACCAAAGAAGAACGTGAACCCTATCTTAATTTTGTGCTGGTTGGTGCCGGCCCTACCGGAGTAGAGTTAGCAGGTGCTTTGGCAGAGTTTAGAAACCATATACTTAATAAGGACTACCCTGAATTGCAAAAGGAACACATGAAGGTTTACCTGGTAGATTTTTTACCTAAGGTACTGGGCCCAATGTCTGACCAGGCCTCTAAAGCAGCAAAGGACTTTTTGACAGGAATGGGGGTTGAGGTTATGCTAAATGTAAAAGTACAAAGCTATGATGGTAACGAGATAACATTTGAAGATGGCAAAAGCATACCGACAAAGAATGTCATCTGGTCGGCTGGTGTAATGGGTGTAGTCCCCGGAGGAATAAATAAAGACGTAATAGAAAGAGGCAATCGCATCCGGATTGACAATATTTGCCGCGTTGAAGGGTTTCAGAATATATTTGCCATAGGCGATGTAGCCGCTATGATAACAAGCGAAACCCCTAAGGGGCATCCGGGAGTGGCACAGGTGGCCATACAAATGGGTAAAACCACGGGCAAGAATATCCTTCATTTAATTAATGGAGAACCTACCGAGCCTTTTAAATATTTTGACAAAGGTTCATTAGCTACAATAGGACGCAATAAGGCGGTAGCCGACCTGGGCAAAATCAAGTTCCAGGGCTTTTTTGCGTGGATGATATGGATGTTTGTGCACCTGATCTCATTATTAGGATTCAGGAATAAAGTAGTTGTATTTGTTAACTGGGTTGGTAGTTATATTAGTAATAATGGCGGATCGCGTCTTATTATAAGAAGATATGTAAAAGAAGCTGTTCCGCAGAAAGATGAAAAATCATTAGCAAAACCAGATTAATTTCTTTCGAATTAAACCAAAAACAGCTAATAAAGTCGAAATATCGTCATTAGATGAATTAAGGATGTTGGGGTTAATAAATAAAATTATAACCTCTTATATTCGCTTATAATAAACCGACTTATGAAAACATTGCTTCTAAGCTTTATGCTTGCATTTTCAACATTGGCAACCCATGCTCAGGATGGATTGGTACGTACTTATCAGGTTAATAGCGGAACGACGCCGGTTCAGGAGGAAGCTGTAAAACTACAAATTGATAAAAACAACGCCTATTATCAAAAAGTGGTTAAGGTGGATAGCAATATTACTGTGAGTGCTATCTATATAAGGGCCCTTCAATTTATGGCTGCTAAAAATTTCCAGCAGAATTATGGGTACGAAGAAGAAGGAAAACTTATATTTACTACAACCCAGGACCTGAATGTAAACCCTGTTTTTTCTGGTACTGATAGTGATGTTCCAAATCCATACACTGTCCAGTTCGCGATCGTGATCGATATGAAAAATGGCCGTTACCGCTATACGATCCATAATGTTGTATTTTTTCTCCCAACAGATAACGGTAACAGAAGGCAAACACTATTCGATATGTATCAAAAATCAATTGACAAAGATTCAAGACGGGTAGTAAGAGATTCTGCCAATAAATTAATTGCATCTTTTGAAAGATACTTAACTACGCTGACCGAAGAATTGTATGGAGATGTTGAACAGAAATCGCCTATACATAATACTAAGTTTTAGTATCTGATATCAAAAGGCATGCAGCAAGAAATACAAATTACCGAATGCCCCCGCGATGCCATGCAAGGTATTGTTGATTTTATACCAACGGATACAAAAGCGGCATACATTAATTTGTTGCTACAGGTAGGCTTTGATACCATTGATTTTGGGAGTTTTGTTTCAACCAAGGCTATTCCGCAAATGCGCGACACGGCAATGGTTTTGGACAAACTTGATCTGAGTTCTTCTAAATCTAAATTATTGGCCATCATTGCTAATTATCGTGGGGCGGAAGATGCGGTAAAGCACGGACAGATCAATTATTTGGGCTTTCCCTTCTCCATATCCGAAACTTTTCAGCAAAGAAATACCAATGCCAGCATTGATGAAGCGTTTGAAACCGTAAAAAGAATAAAGGAGCTTAGTGAAGCTAAGGGGAAAAACTTATTGGTTTACCTGTCAATGGGTTTTGGCAACCCCTATGGAGATGAGTGGAGCAATGAAATTGTACTGCAATGGGCCGAAAAACTTATTAGTGAGGGAGTGCGATACATTTCCCTGGCTGACACCATTGGCATTGCTAACCCCGCACAGATAGAAAGTTTATATAGTTTATTATCCACTCAATTCCCCGATACCATACTTGGAGTACATCTCCACTCTACACCCACAACCTGGCTCGAAAAAACTGAATCAGCATATAAAAGTGGCTGCAAACGTTTTGATACAGCACTGAAAGGATATGGAGGCTGCCCAATGGCCAAAGACGAACTCACAGGCAACATTGCTACAGAGAACGCAGTTTCTTATTTGCAATCCCAAAACATCAACCTGGGGCTTAATTTGGATAAATTACAGGAAGCAATGGAGTATTCAGGAAATGTGTTTGGCTAAACTATTTCCTGATCATTTTATAATGCCATATTCCTGCTTCTTCAAATTCGGGGCCGGTCTTTTCAAAACCAAACCTTTCGTACAAAGTCACCGCGTCAACTTGCGCATGCAAGTAAATATACGCTGCATCCGCTGGCAGATCATTCAACACGGCCTGCACCAGCGCCTGCCCTATTCCGTTTCTTCTGAAATTTTTCAATACCGCAAAACGCTCCAGTTTATACCCCTTATCAGTTTTGCGCCAGCGCGATGCACCTGCGGGGACACCATCAACCGTGGCTAAAAAGTGATTGGACTCTTCTTCGTGCTCCCATTCCAGTTCGGGCGGGCAATTTTGTTCATCAACAAAAACCTCACGCCTTATGGCAAATACTTTTTCAAGATCAGCAGGATCGGTTACCTTATTTGCTTGTACTTTTGCTGGCATTATTATTGGCTTAAATACGATAATATAATTACTGACTATTCATAAAAAACGTCAATGCAAAAATTGCATTGACGTTTTATTTTGCAAAATATCGCTTATAATTTGCTGTTTACATCAAGGCAATTCAGATCATCAAAAGCAGCGGTTAGGCGCTTAACAAATGTTTCTTCACCTTTACGCAGCCATACACGCGGATCATAATATTTTTTATTTGGTGAATCCTCGCCCTCAGGATTTCCGATCTGGGTTTGCAGGTAACCTTCTTTTGATTGGTAATAATCTTTAATACCTTCCCAATATGCCCATTGCATATCGGTATCGATATTCATTTTAATAGCACCGTATGATATCGCCTCGCGGATTTCCTCCTGGCTGCTGCCCGAACCACCGTGGAATACAAAGTTGATCGGTTTTTCGGCATCAAGGTTAAATTTCTTCCTTACATACTCCTGCGAGTTATGTAGAATTTTTGGTTGCAATTTCACGTTACCCGTCTTGTAAACTCCGTGCACGTTACCAAAAGCAGCTGCAACGGTAAAGCGCGGACTAACCTTCAATAAGTGTTCGTAAGAGTTAGAAACTTCTTCGGGCTGGGTA
>JAQBOK010000216.1 GCA_028288085.1 Mucilaginibacter sp. | reverse complement strand
CACATACGCTTCCCAGGCAAGTAGCGGCCAGGACCAGATGCAGCAATTGTTTGGCGATATGTTCGGACAGCGCATGGCGCCACAAGGACCTCAAATGGCTTCGGGTTCCGGTGTAATTATTTCACCCGATGGCTATATAGTAACAAATAACCATGTGGTTGAAAAGGCTGAAAAAATTGATATAGTTACCAACGACCACCGCCATTTTATAGCGAAGGTGATAGGTACAGACCCTAATACCGACCTTGCCCTGATTAAAATTAGTGCAACCAATTTGCCTATTGTGAAATTAGGTAATTCTGATGCGGTAAAGGTTGGCGAATGGGTACTTGCCGTGGGCAACCCCTTCAAGTTAACTTCAACGGTTACAGCTGGTATAGTAAGCGCCAAAGGCCGTGGTATTGGCATTATTGGCAGCGAAGATAATCAGGAGCAGGAAACTCCTTTCGGCCACATGCGCGGCCAGCGCCAGGGTGGCAAACAATTAAATACCGGTATTGAATCATTTATACAAACCGATGCTGCCATTAACCCCGGCAATAGTGGGGGCGCTTTGGTAAATACAAAGGGCGAATTGATCGGCATTAACTCTGCCATTGCTTCGCAAACAGGTTCTTATGAAGGCTATGGTTTTGCCATTCCGGTAAACCTTGCTAAAAAAGTATTGAATGATATTCAGAAATATGGTTCAGTTAAACGTGGTTACCTGGGTGTAAGCTTTAAGGAGCTTGATCAGGATGCGGCGGATGCCCTGCATATTGACAAAACTGTGGGTTTATATGTTGATGACGTGGCAGCAGGCAGCGGCGCAGCACAGGCCGGCTTGCAGCATGGCGATATTATTACCAAAGTTGAAGGTAAAACTGTTTATGAATCATCAGACCTGCAGGAACCTGTAGCCCGGTTGCAGCCCGGCGATAAAATAAGCCTGACAGTTTTACACGGCAACGACGAAAAGAACGTTAGCGTAGTACTGAAAGCTGATGCAGGCAACATGACCCACCGTACAGCTTCTAACAAATCAAGTGAAGAGCTTTATAATAAACTTGGGGCAAGCTTTAAATCACTGACACCGGCACAAAAAGCCAAGTTCCATGTTAATTCTGGCGTTATGGTAACACAGGTTCGTCCGGGGTTATTGTTTGATGATACCCAGATCCCTGTTGGTTCAGTTATCACCAGCATCAACAAAAAACCAGTTAACAGTACCGACGATATTAGCAGCGCTATAACCAGCATGAGGAATGGCAACCTGATTATTACAGGTTACTATCCCGACGGAACGGCATTTAGTAACGTATTTCAGCAACAGGGAGAATAATAAATAATATAATTGTGATTAATAAAACAAGGAGCCCGGCCGCAAGCCGGGTTTTTTGTTTTATTTTTTGTTTGAACTATCATTAACATAATTATTGTTTGATGTTATAAAAAACTCTCTCAAACCGGGGAGATATTGAGGTGGCTTGTTACCTTTGCCTCATGACGATATGTGCCGGGCTCGACTTTAATTTTATGGAGCAGGACCTTTTATTATTGCCTCAAAAAGCCATTTACTGGATACAGCAAAAAGTCCTCATCGCTGCCGATGTGCACCTTGGCAAAGTGGGCCATTTTCGCAAGGCCGGCATTGCTGTGCCGCGGGATATGGAGCAAAGCGACCTGGCTGTGCTATCAGACCTGGTGTTTGAACATACACCCGAAAAGATTATTTTTTTGGGCGATTTGTTCCACAGTGATATGAATGCCGACTGGGAATGGTTTAGGCTGTGGCGGCGGCAATTTCCTAAACTGGAGATCATATTAATACGTGGCAATCATGATATTATTAACGACAGTCATTACCACGACCTGAATGTTGCCATCTATGATGAGTTGCAGGTGGGGCCCTTTTTAATGCTTCATCACCCGCTTGGTGGCGAGCCTCTTAAAAACACCAGTGCCTACCCCTTTTGCGGGCACATCCACCCGGGGGTGTTATTAAAAGGCCGCGGAAGACAGAGCATTACTATCCCCTGCTTTGCCTTTGGCGATAAACAGGCTATACTACCCTCATTCGGCAGGTTCACGGGCCGGGTTGCCATCAGTCATCAAAACAACGACAGGATATTTGGCGTATTGCAGGATAAGGTGATCGCTATAGGTTAATGCTTTTTTAAATACCTGCTTACTATTAACGGAACTTCTTGCAGTTGAACATCACGTTCAATAATATTCCAATTGCCATCAACTAAATAGTAAGTGGGTATTTTGTCAACAGCCCAATTAGCCGCATTTTTAGAATCATCACCCTTCAGGTCCGAAACCTGTGGCCACGTCATTTTATCTTCCTTAACGGCGCCTGTCCACCAGTCGGCTTTGGAGTCAATGGAGATACTGACAATTCCAAAATCATTATTTTTAATGTTGTTGATCATGCCCAGCATATCCTGGTGGTTTGTACGGCTTATCTGGTTTCCGGCACGCCAAAAATCTACCAGTATGATTTTCCTTTTTATTGACGACTGGTCAAATGGTTTGCCATCAGGCGTATTACCCACTATGACCGGGCTTTTTGCTCCGGTAACCAGTTTCACCAAATGGCCAAGCTTTTCACCTATTTCTTTTCCTTCATCACTGTTTTTTGCTTCGGCGCCAAAAGTTTTATAAAGGTCATAATACTCCACCGGTTTGCCGGCATAGTCCATCTTGCTCATCAGGTGTGCCGAGATACTGCTTTGTGGATATTCCTTTACAAATTGCTTGTAGGCGCTAAATCCGGCAGCTGCCTCCTTATCTTCTGCTGCCGACAGCTTATTGATCAAGACAGTATATTGTGCAGCCGATGACGAATTGGTTTTTTTCTTTACCTCCGCGGCCATATTCTGCGCCTTTTGATGCGCATCTGCAGACTGCTGATCTACCAGCATATAATAGGCCGAAAGCTCATTCTGTATTTTTGATGAGGAGGTGATCTTTGGATATTTATAGGTTTTATCAGGAGCGGTTTGTATAGTATATTTGCCGTCTTCCAGGTAAACTTCATAATGCACTTCATAGCTTTTTTTATCGGCATCATCAGTTATATCCATGGTATAGTAACCAGCCTTGGGTAGTATACCTGTGGCGTGTATTTTTTCATCTTTTATATTTTCACCATAAAGAGTACTGTCACGCAAATTTTTAATAACAAATACACCGCTTTTTATTCCGGCAGCGGTACCGGTAAATTCAACGTGCCCGAATTTATTACAGCCTGCAAACAAAATGAGTGACAATCCAAAGAAGAGATATTTCATACTATCATGAATAAGATTTAAGATGGCCTAATATAAAACTTAACGCCTGATCGCCAAAAGTTTAATTTATATTTTAGAATGTTTCTAAATAGCGCTTTGCCAGTCAATTACATCAAAGCATTTATATCTTTTGGCATTTAATAAATACTTTTGCCAAATAAATCTATTATATAATGAGCGAATTTAAACAAACCTTTAACTCATCGCTGGGCAAAAAGCTGATAATGGCTTTGACAGGCTTGTTTTTGTGTACTTTTCTGATAGTGCACCTTGGTGGTAACCTGTTGTTATTCAAACACGATGATGGTTACGGGTTTAATGTTTATGCCAATTTTTTGACACATTTTCCGCCAATAGAGGTGGTTGCCTACCTGTTGTACCTGTCTATACTGGTACACTCGGTGTACGCCCTGGTGTTAACGATACAGAACCGCAAGGCGCGCCCGGTAGGGTATGCAATACAGGCAAAATCTAATGCTTCATGGTCATCCAAAAACATGGGACTTTTGGGCTCTGTTCTATTCCTGTTCCTGGTGATCCACATGAGCGATTTCTGGTACCGTTACAAATACAGCGGCACCATGACCTACAAGGAATACCGTACTGACCTCTCATCGGGCAAAACCGAGTCTGTAGAGTTTAACCCTACATCGCCTGATTTTGAAAATTCGGTATCAACCCAAAATAATTTTGAAATAGTGCGTGTAAAAGACCTGCATGCCCGTGTGGAAAGCAGTTTTAGCCAATTATGGTACGTGATATTTTATGTGATCGCTATGGGCGCAGTATCGTTCCACCTGCTGCACGGTTTCCAGAGCGCTTTTCGAACGCTGGGATGGGTACACCGAAAGTACACGCCTATAGTTGAGTTTATCGGCACCTGGTTTTTTGCGGTTATCATGCCGCTTGGCTTTGCCGCTATGCCAGTGGTGTATTATTTTACTAAGAGTTAGGGTTTAGTCCGAAAGTCGGAAAGACCGCAAGTCCGAAAGATTGGGATTAGTTATAGTTTAGAATTTAGAGATTAGAATTTCAAAATATGAGTTTAGATGCTAAAATTCCAAAAGGCCCTTTAGCCGAAAAATGGAGTACGCATAAGTTTAACCTTAAACTGGTTAATCCTGCCAACAAGCGTAAATATGATGTGATAGTGGTGGGTACCGGGCTTGCAGGCGCTTCAGCAGCAGCTTCCCTGGCCGAACTGGGTTACAATGTAAAGGCATTTTGCTTCCAGGATAGTCCGCGGCGTGCACACTCCATTGCAGCGCAGGGTGGTATTAATGCTGCAAAAAATTATCAAAACGATGGCGACAGCGTTTATCGCCTGTTTTATGATACGATAAAGGGGGGCGATTACCGTTCCCGCGAAGGAAATGTGTACCGCCTTGCCGAAGTATCGGTAAATATTATTGACCAGTGTGTAGCACAGGGTGTACCTTTTGCCCGCGAATACGGGGGCTTACTTGACAATCGCTCATTTGGCGGTTCGCAGGTTTCACGTACGTTTTACGCGAGGGGACAAACCGGCCAACAATTATTATTAGGGGCTTATTCGGCTTTGAACCGCCAGATCCATTTGGGTAAAGTGAAAATGTATACCCGCACAGAAATGCTTGATGTGGTGACTATAGACGGCCAGGCAAAAGGCATTGTTACCCGTAGCCTGATAAACGGAGAGGTAGAAACACATACCGGCCATGCTGTATTGTTAGGTACCGGAGGTTATGGTAACGTTTTTTATCTTTCAACAAACGCGATAGGTTCAAACGTAACCGCTGCCTGGAGGGCACATAAACGTGGCGCATTTTTCGCCAATCCTTGCTATACACAAATACACCCAACCTGTATCCCTGTAACCGGCGACCACCAGTCGAAATTAACGCTGATGTCGGAGTCGTTACGTAATGATGGCAGGGTTTGGGCGCCAAAAACAATTGCAATAGCCGAACAATTACGTAAAGGTGCGATCAAGGCCGACCAGGTAAAAGAGGACGACCGCGATTACTTTTTAGAAAGGAAATATCCATCATTCGGCAACCTTGTTCCGCGAGACGTGGCTTCACGAAACGCAAAGGAAATGGTAGATGACGGGCGAGGTGTCGGTGGATCTGGTTTTGCAGTATTCCTTGACTTTGCCGACGCGATACATCGCCTGGGTAAGGATGCTGTAGCCGCCAAATATGGTAACCTGTTTGATATGTATTATCAAATTACAGATGAAGACCCATATAAGCAGCCTATGCGTATTTATCCCGCTGTACATTACACAATGGGTGGTTTGTGGGTTGATTATAATCTGAGCACTAATATACCGGGCTTATATGCTTTAGGCGAATGTAATTTCTCAGATCATGGGGCCAACCGCCTTGGCGCTTCAGCATTAATGCAAGGGCTTGCCGACGGTTATTTTGTGATCCCTTATACATTGGGTGATTACCTGGCAACCATAGGCCCTAAGCCTGTTGATGCCAATCATCCCGCATTTGAAAAAACAAAGCAGGAGGTTATTACCAGGATCAATAAGCTACTGGCATTAAAAGGCACAAAAACGGTGAACGAATATCACCGTGATCTTGGTCATATTATGTGGGAATATTGCGGCATGGCGCGTACTGCGGAAGGTTTAACCAAAGCAAAAGGTTTAATACAAGCATTACGTGCTGATTTTTGGAAAAATGCCATTGTAGTGGGAAGCAACGAAGAGGTTAATCCAGCCCTTGAAAGAGCGGGCCGTGTAGCCGACTTTTTGGAGCTTGGCGAACTGATGGTTGATGACGCCCTTATGCGTAAAGAATCATGCGGAGGGCATTTCCGCCTGGAATCACAAACGCCGGAAGGTGAAGCCCTGCGCGACGATGAGCATTTTGCCTTTGTAGCAGCCTGGGAATATAATGGCGATAACCAGCCTGAAGTTTTAAACAAAGAAATACTGGACTTTGAATTTGTTCATTTAACACAAAGAAGCTATAAATAGTAGTGAGTAGTGAATGGTGAGCAGTGAGTTTTTTGACTTGCTACTCACCATTCACCGCTGACTACTCACAACTCTATAAAAGATGAGTAACGGAAACATGAACCTGACGCTGAAAGTATGGCGTCAAAAGAATGCAGAAAGTAAGGGTGCGTTTGTGACCTATAAAGCGGAAAATATTTCGCCTGATATGTCATTCCTTGAAATGCTGGACGTGGTTAACGAGGGTCTGATCCATACAGGAGGCGAGCCAATACACTTTGACCATGATTGCCGAGAGGGTATTTGCGGGATGTGTTCTTTGTATATCAATGGGCATCCGCATGGACCTAAAAATGCGATTACCACTTGTCAGCTGCACATGCGCACTTTTCATGACGGAGAGATCATTGTGATAGAACCCTGGCGCGCGGCTGCCTTCCCTGTAATAAAGGATCTGGCAGTTGACCGTTCATCTTTCGACAGGATACAACAAGCAGGTGGGTTTGTTTCGGTAAATACCGGTGGTGTACCCGATGCCAACGAAATCCCTATCCCCAAAGTAATCGCCGATGAGGCTTTTAACTCGGCTACCTGTATTGGTTGCGGAGCTTGCGTAGCTGCCTGCAAAAATGCTTCGGCTATGCTGTTTGTGTCGGCAAAAGTTACACAGTTGGGTATGCTACCACAGGGGCAGCCCGAACGGTACAGCCGTGTGCAGGCTATGGTTGCGCAAATGGATGCCGAAGGTTTTGGTAACTGTACCAATACCGGTGCCTGCGAAGCTGAATGCCCGAAGGAAATAAAGATGACCAACATCTCCCGTATGAACAATGATTACTTCAGTGCCAAACTGTTCGGGCAGGAAGAGCTGCATGAACATGCATCGGGAGAATAAATAAACTTATTTTGACTACAAAAAGGCTTAAGAATCACTCTTAAGCCTTTTTTTATTTACTTATATTTACAAATTCTTGCATTTATTATATAAAATATATCAATTTTTATCAATTTTAATAATAAAATAATATATTTAGGCATATTTTTATGTGAATTTCTTAAAAAGTATTTGTTTTTATTGTTAAATACTTCATAAATTACATTTTTTAAAAATAACTGATCAATTAATATCATTTCAAGTGCAGAATTATGGAAGAATCAGCTTATTTTAATCAATATCAACCAATCAGCGGTGTTTGGGATGAAATGTACGGGATAGACAGCATACGCGATCATTACAGTAAGGTAATAGATTATCTTTCGAGAGAGTCAACTGAAGACCTTACGAGGAAAGAAGAGCTTGCCAAAAGGCTTTTCATGAGCCAGGGCATCACCTTTACAGTTTATAGCAGTGGCGAAGGCATAGAAAAGATATTTCCTTTTGATATCATACCGCGCATTATTACTGCGGCCGAATGGGCATTTGTAGAAAAGGGAATAAAGCAGCGTCTTAACGCGCTTAACCTGTTCCTTAAAGATGTTTACAATAATCAATTCATTGTAAAGGATGGCATTGTACCTATTGACATTATTTACTCCTGTCCCCATTTTTTGCGCGAAATGTATCAGTTACAGGTTCCCTATGATATTTATGTCCACATCGCAGGTATCGACCTGATAAGGGATCATGACGGTACGTTTTATGTTCTGGAGGACAACCTGCGTACGCCGTCAGGTGTAAGTTATATGCTGGAAAACCGCGAGATAACCAAGCGCCTCTTCCCCGATCTGATGCCGCAATGCGGTGTAAGAAGCGTTACAGAATACCCTACTATATTATATAAAAATCTGCTGTCACTTTCGCCGCGGCAAATCAGCAACCCTACAATCGTTTTGTTAAGTCCGGGCATATACAATTCAGCTTATTTTGAGCATACCACACTTGCGCGTTTAATGGGGGTTGAACTGGTGGAAGGACGTGACCTGGTGGTAAAGAACCAAAAGGTTTACATGAAAACCACCACCGGCCTTCAGCAGGTGGATGTGATATACCGCCGGGTGGATGATGATTATCTTGACCCATTAGTATTCAATCCATCAAGTATATTAGGAGTTGCAGGTATTATGGGCGCTTATCGTAAGGGCAATGTGGCCATTGTAAATGCCATTGGCAATGGCGTAGCCGATGATAAGGCTGTGTATGTATACGTACCAGAGATGATACGCTATTATTTAAACGAGGAACCTATACTAAAGAATGTGCCAACTTACCAGTTGGGCAATATGGATGAACGGAAACATGTATTTGCCAACATCAACAATATGGTAGTTAAAAAAACCAATGGAAGCGGTGGCTATGGCATGCTGATGGGTCATGCTTCGTCAGAAGAAGAAATAGAGGATTATAAAAAGGAGATCATAAAAGATCCGCGTAATTTTATCGCGCAGCCAACCATTAGCCTGTCGGCCGCGCCCTGTTATATTGGTGGAGCCCTACATCCGCGCAGGATCGATCTGAGGCCATACGCGTTGTGTGGCCCGGATGGAATAGAAATAGTTCCGGGCGGATTAACGCGGGTGGCGCTTAAAGAAGGTTCGCTGGTGGTAAACAGCTCACAAGGCGGCGGCAGCAAGGATACATGGGTATTGGCGTAGAAGAGGGGTAATAGAAAGGATTAAAGCAAATCCGAATTTCGAACTAAAAAAATATGTTAAGTAGAGTAGCAGCAAGTTTATATTGGTTAAGCCGTTATGTGGAGCGCAGCGACGGCATTTTGCGGATGCTCAAAATAAATTATGCATCATCGCAGGATTCGGTGCAGGAGTTTACCTGGGAGCCTGTGATCAGAATATTTTCTGGCCATGATGAGGAAACTGAAAAGCTGGGAAACAACAGCCGGGCAGTGATCAGGTACATGGTGACAGGAAAAAACAATCCGAATTCTATATTAAATATAATCACCCTGGCCCGTGAGAATGCCCGCGGCGTGCAGGAGCATATTACCAAGGACCTGTGGCAATGTCTCAATGAATATTACCATACGGTTAAAGATGGTAAGCTGGAAAATTTGCTTAAAAAAGAAGACCCCATAAGCGCGCTGGATATACTGATAAAACAAGTGATGCTATATTATGGCACCGTTGAGATAACCATGGAGCGTGGCGAAGGGCGTAGTTTTATGAACATTGGTAAGTATCTCGAAAGAGGTATTCAGTCTGTTGATATTCTGGATGCTAAGTTCGGCTCTGTAGATGATAACCCCGATTTGCTGACAGATACTACTTATTGGAAACACTTGTTGCTATCATTAGGCGGATATGAGATATACCTGAAAACATACCGTGAAGGTTTCGAGGCCGAAAATGTGCTGGAACAGGTAGTGCTGAATAATGATTTCCCTCGTTCAGTTATCTATGCGGTGAACCATATACAGCGTTATTTTGAGCGTTTAAAGAATGACAGCAACATCGATCATTTCAGAGAATTATCTTTCTATATCGGAAGGCTGCAAAGCCATATTAAATACAGCTCGGCTAAAAGCATAAAAGACGAGGGCTTGCATACATTCCTCACTCAGATAAGAAGTGAGCTTTTTGGTATCGGCGATGCCCTCAACAATCATTATTTTGCGAACTCCTGATAGAAAGATCTATAGATATAGTTTATTATGCCGGAATTTAAAATACAACATATTACCAAGTACACCTATCCAAGTGCAGTGCGCGACAGCGCCAACCAGATCATTTTATTCCCTATACGGGATGAATACCAGGATGTGATAAGGCAGGAAATGAACATTACCGGCGACCCGGTAATTGATACTTATACTGATTATTATGGAAACGAGGTAGGCAGTTTTACTTATAGTGAACCACATACCTCGCTTATCATCAGTTCAAGATTGGTAGTTAATACCCATCACAAGCCTTTACCGGGTAACGATATTTTCCCGTCGCAGCAATGGGATGATCTGAAACGCTTAAGGTATATGGTACCTTATATCGATTTTCTTAAACAGGAGTACTTTGAAGGTTTTTCGGAGCTTATGGAATTGGTACAAGCCGAGAAATCAAAGGACGACACCCCTTACCAGGTGGCATTGCGTTTTTGCCGCTATGTGTATGATAATTTTAAATACATTAAAGGAGTTACCACCGTTGAAACTACATTAGATGAAATATGGAAACTAAAGGCTGGCGTTTGCCAGGATTTCGCACATATTTTAACCCTGATGCTGCGCCTGGTACATATCCCTGCAAGGTATGTGAGCGGTTATATTTGCACCAACCGCAGTACTGCTATGCGCGGTGAAGGTGCTACACACGCCTGGGCCGAAGCTTATATCCCTGATTACGGCTGGTTGGGTATCGATCCCACTAATAATTGCATTGCAAATGATACCCATATTCGCTTAGCGGTAGGTCGAAATTTTTCAGATTGCTCACCTGTAAAGGGTGTGTATAAAGGCGCGTCTGAGCATTTGCTTGAGGTAGCGGTATCAGTTGGCGAAGATGATACATTGCATCACCCGGAAACAACGGAAGCACCTGAATTTAAACCTGTAAACGAGGCTGCCAGGAACAGCTACCATCGCTACATGGAAATGATACAGCAGCAGCAACAACAGCAGCAGCAATAAACAAATATTTAATTCTGCCGCTGAACCGGAGGCGTTCCGCCAGCCGGAGTACCCCCGGCAGGTTGCCCCCCGCTATTTTGAGTTTGAGGTGTTGCCTCATCTGGTGTATCCTGGTCTTGTTGCTGTTCTTTATTTTTTTCTTTTTTGTTCTGCTTACCTGGCGTACTTCCAAACCTGTAGGATAACGTAGCTATATATACCCCTGTAGCAAACCTGCGTTGCGAATACTGATCAGAATAATAGTTAAGTGCAGGGTTATTGTATTTAACGTCATTTGCAAACTTGCGCGTATTTAACAGGTCGCGGCCGTTTAAGCTAACATTCAGCTTTTTGGAAATATCATAACGCACGCCGCCATCAATACCATATACTGCATAAGCTTTACCTTGCGGCACTACCTGCGGCCCCTGGTAATCACCCCTTATCTGGAAGCTTAGCTTTTTAACCGGTTTAATATTAGCGGTAAGGTTGGCATTCCATGCATAGCCAGATGTTGCAGTCAACCCTAAAGCCGGATCACCATCAATATTTTTATAATATACGTTTAAGTTACCTGTCAGGTCAAAAGCATTCGAAGGGCTTAGTTTGGCTATCAATTCATAGCCGGCATTTGATGCGCTTTTCACATTTTCAAACTCAGTTAAACTGATCTCGGATGTAACCGGCGTGATTATTCTCTGGATATTATCATTAGTAAGGCGATAATATAATGATGAGGTAAGTGTAAGCGTTTTCCAGTAATTAATATAGCTCAACTCAAATGAGTGGATATCCTGGGGCAACAGATTTGGGTTTCCCTGGCTGTAGTTCAGGGGGTCGCTTTTGTCCAAAAATGGAGATATCTGGTTACCGCGTGGCCGGGTTACCCTGCGGCTGTAGCTAAATTGCAGTGTTTGATTATCACTTAATTTTTCTGATAAAAACAAACTGGGATATAACCTCAAATAATCCTGGTTATGGGCTTGGGTAATACTATCAGTTAATTGCGTATTAATGCGCGCCTCTTCCAGCCTCAACCCTGCCTGTATTCCAAACTTCCCAAATTGCTGCTGATAATTGGTATAAATAGCATGCACCTGCTCATGATAGTTAAATTGGTTGCTTAATAAGGGGTCATGCTCCAGCATCCCCGATGCGTCTAAAGTATCAACTATGTAATTGTTATCATTAGTACTAAAGGTACTGCGATAGCCTACATCCAGCCGGCTATGGTCAGTTAGTGGCACAGTATAATCCGCCTGCAGGTTTAAGTTTCTCTGATGCCCAATAGTATGGTTATTTTGCTCGCGTAAATAAGCGGTATCAGGATTGTAAAAGTTATAGTTAGTGTTCAAATAATCAAAGCCATTGTCATGACTGGTCGAATAACCAACATTAGCGGTAAGCTCTTCTTGCTTCTTTTTAAACTTGTGATCAAAATCAAGGTTAAAATCAAGGTTGGTACCACTGCTATGGCTGGTGTTATTCTGGCCAAGCATTTCTAACAAAGCACTATTATCTGTTATTTGTGTATTCCCATTTTGATCGCGATCTCTGTCGCGGATGTTGATATTATCAGAAAAACTGATGGTGGTTTTAGGGTCAATGGTATAATCTATACCGCTGCGTATGTTATGGCCGCCAAACGTAAATTTCTGATCAGACACCTGGTTTTGCTGTTGAGTTTCGTTAAGCTGTGTGGTGCTGTTTAAAAAGCTACTGGTTTTGTCAGAGGTTCCGTTACCAATCCGGTCGGCTTTTCGATAGCTATAATTAGTGTAGATATTTACCTTGCTGTTTTGGTAGGCCAGGCTGAGCGAGCCGTTATAAGTATTATGCGTACCCACACTTGCCGAGGCAGAACCATTAAACCCTGCCTGAACATTCTTTTTTAAGATAATATTGATAATTCCGGAATCGCCCTCAGAGTCATATTTGGCAGACGGGTTGGTGATCACTTCAATAGTTTCAATAGAGCTTGCAGGGATAGATTGCAAAATATCAGTCAGATCGTTGCCGGTTAAGGCGGATGGCTTGCCATTGATAAGCACCTTTACATTGCTTGATCCCCTTAAACTTACGTTGCCATCCACATCCACCTGCACTGATGGTATATTACCCAACAGATCAGTTGCTGAACCGCCCTGACTAACCAGGCTCTGATCTACACTGAATGATTTTTTATCAAGGCCTAATTGTATCTGGCTCTTTTGGGATGTTATAACCACCTCTTTTAAAGCACTTTTTGACTGCCCCATCCTAATGGTACCCAGGTTTACAAGCCGGTTGTTCAGATTAATTGATATGCTGTCCTTTTTAAAAGTTAAATAGCTCACAAAAGTGATCCTGACAGAATAAACGCCATCTGCAATACCCTTCAAACTGAATCCACCATTCATATCAGATCGCATATCCTGCACAATTTGATTATCTGATTTCCTTATCAGGGCTACAGTTGCAAACGGGAGTGTTTGATTATTACTGGCATCTATCAATTTGCCCGATATGGTACCGGTTGCTACGCTTTGAGGCGCCTGCTGCGCATCAACTGCAAAAGCTAAGAGTAAGCAAAAAGCAAATAATATATTTTTTACACCACTAAAATTCATGGGGCAAAATTCACACTTTTAAATTTTTCTTTGAACAAATGCTTGTAACTTTGTTGATAAGCTACTCCTATTTAAAGTAATTTTTTTATTACCGATCACCTGTTTCTTTTTAAAAACGGAAGATCATAGCAATTATGATTTTTTAACTGAAGCAATCAATTCGCTCATAGCAGGCACTTTATCATACGCTTTTACGAGTTTACCTGTATGGTCATAAATGGCAATATATGGTGTAGTTGTCACTTGGTAATATCTTTGTACAACATAGGTGCGCCCTTCGGTGCCCACGGTAATATTAGGATATTTAGCCAAATCAAAATCCCGGGAAAAATTTTTGATCATTATCAACATAGACGGATCCGTAAAGGTGATCATCACAATTTGGATGTTGCTAAATTGCTTCATTTGGGGCTTCATCTCATATACCAGGTGCTGGCAATGGCTGCAATCCGGAGAGAAATAAATAATCATCACCGGCTTGTTCTTTTTAAGATTGTTGGGTGTAAACCAAGTGCTGTCACTTTTCAGAATATGAAAAGGCGGTATATAATCAATATTCTGTTTATTCTGGGCCTGGCTGCATCCTGCAATTACGATCAGGTTTAAAAGCAAAAATAGTTTCTTCATTTGGGTGATAAATGTAAGCATTTTACAATATTTATGCTTCCAGCAATTCAATTTGCCAAGCTATATGTTCTTCAGTTATCGGATATAACGCATTATCGCGTATAGTGTGATAAACAGCCTCAAATAATTGCATATAATCGCCTTTATCTGATGCCACATATTCCGTGATTTTTTGATTATCAATACCAACAGTTACCAGTTTCCCTTCGCTGCCTTCAGGTTCCAGCCCATATCCGGGATCAGTTGGCTTCATTGCATCAACTAATTGAACCTCCTGCACATCACAACGGTCCTTTATAAAGCTGCCTACTGAACCGTGAATTACGAATGAGGGCATTGGCTGCGCGATGAGCAGACACGAAGTTAAATACACATTTAACTGGTATGGATAAGACAGATGATAATTAAAATAATCAATTACTTCCGATCCTTCACGATGGGTTGCGGTCGTCTTTAAAAAAGACAATGGCCTGCCGAAAAGACTGATGGCCTGATCGATAAGGTGTGGACCAAGATCATAAACCAGCCCATTTGCGGCAATACCTTTAGTTTCTTTAAACAGTTTCGGACTGAGTGTGGCTTTGTACCGGTCGAATCGGAAATGCACCTCTATCAGTTCTCCCAGCCTGCCACTTTCTATTACCTGTTTTACCGATAAAAAATCACTGTCCCAGCGCCGGTTTTGGTAAACCATTACGTGCCGGTTCACTTCCCGGCCCAGATCATATAGTACCTTCACCTCATCAACTGTTACCGCGGCAGGCTTTTCTATCAGTACATGTTTGCCAGCCTGCAATGACTGCCTGGCCAGTTCAAAATGCGTGTTATTAGGTGTATTGATAATAACCAACGCAATTTCTTTATCATTCAGCAACTCATCAATATTATTGTAGCTGATGATATCGGGATATTGTAAAGCTGCTTTCTTTTCATGCCGTTCAACCACAGCCCTTAATTCAAACCCGGGATGTGCGCTGATAAAAGGCGCATGGAATACTCTGCCCGACATTCCGTAAGCCATTAAACCGGTTTTAATAAGTATTTGCATAAACTGGCCCCTCTAAATCTCCTCCGGTAGGGGAGACTTTTTTCTACTAAATAAATTTAAAACCCCTCTCTACCGGAGAGGGGTTTGGAGGCTCACATCCCGCATCCAAAATCATCCATTCCTATTGGCGACCCATCAGGCATGTTTTCTGCTTCGGCAGGCTGAAATTTGTCCGGATTGTTTTCAAACTGTTTAATTTGTGACAAGCCAAACAAAAGATTTGCTTTTTGATCGTTCCCTGCTGTTGCAATAGTTTTACCCATCCATCTTTTTAAATCCTCAATTTGCAGCAAAGTTATACCGCGAACGCTCTCCGGGGTCTGGGTTGAAGACGCCAAAATAAGCAACTGTTTTAATGTTAAATTGTTTACCAAACGCTGTACTTCGCCTTTATACGCACCTTGTTGGGGCGTTTTCCATGTTTGGGCTACCAATTTATTTAAAACTGTTTCAAGCCCCGGCTGTGTATTATCTCTCGAATGATATTCAACCAAACGGGCGGCCCGTTGCGGGTTTAACATAAATTGCAAAGTATTGCTTGCTGCTGATTCAGCTGCCGACAATGGGTCGAAAGTTAAACCGGTACGCGATTTAAAAGTCTCCCTCGTACGCGGGTAGCCTATTGGCCTTGGCGGTATTTTTTCGATCAACTTTTCAGGCAAAGCCAAAGCATCGGGCGTTATGGTTCCCATCAGCGCATTAAAGGCTTTCCATTGCTCGGTTGGCGGTACAAATTTGGTTATTGTTTGTCCGTCGTTTTTTAGAGCGAAGGTATAATATAAACCGCCCAGCATTTTTGAAGCGGCCTCTACCTGGTAACGGTGCATCAGGTACATGGGTACCAAAACTTCTTCTAATGTTGCCATGGGGGCATCCTGCCTTATTGCTTTCTCCGAAAAATTGGCCAGTACATGTTTGAGGATATCCATCAACCTGTTCAGCTCCTCGGCTGCGTTGGTACAAGCATCCCAAAGGAGCGCCAGAGGATGCGCGCTGCCTGAAGGACG
>JAQBOK010000200.1 GCA_028288085.1 Mucilaginibacter sp. | reverse complement strand
AAAAACCAGGAATCCAAAAATGACCTTTAACGGATTAGTTAAATACCGGTAATTAATTAATGCTAATGCAATGGGTATTAATACCGTAGGTGGTACTATATAGGTTGCGTATATATTAAATGTTATTGCGTCCATAACCTAAAATGTTTAAATTAGGCATCTAATGTATCTGAAACAGGTGTATTGCATTCTGGCGGACAAGCTTTGGTCATATCATAAACGTTACTGGTGGTCTCCCCAATCCCGCCTCCATAAACAGGTAAATACAGCAGTTCTTCATCAGCGGTAACAGGTACTAATATGAGTTTAGCGGTAAGCGGGTCTGTTGCCGACGTAAGCCCTATAAAAGCCCTTACATTTTCGGCATCAGGATTATAAAGTAGTATGTTTTGAAAATCGATTATCGGTATTAAAAACGAACGTGTAATAAAATCCTGGCCGGAAGTACTAATATAGGTGCGCCAGTTTGCGGCCCATTCTCTTGCAGTAGCAACAGGGATGGTACCATCAGGATCCGTAGTTGGGTTGTCTTCGATGCTCATTGTGATAAGTTTCAGGTAATTGAACAAGTATAGGCAATTATTTTGCTCTTGTAACAGCAAAACCCAACTTTTATAGCGAATAAAAAATATTTTAAATAAAAAAAGCCATCCCAATTATTAGGATGGCTTTTCACAGTATTATATCCTGTTACTGGCCGGATTGATAACCGCCCTCTGGCCTGGCCTGTTGCACTACCTGTTCAACCTTTTCGGTTGCATAGGTTTTTGCTTTGTCAAACCATTCGGGTGCATCCTCGGTAATATCATCAAGAATAGAGCGGCCATTGGGGCCTTTCTTAGTAATGTAGTTTATTCCGTATCCAATGGCTGCGCCAACTGCTATAAATTTTAATAAGCCCATAATGTTATTATTTAGTGAATGTTTATATTAAAACAATTGCAAGTATGATGCCAAATGCTAAGATTTGTTACATTTGCTATTCTCCTAATTATTCGGATGGTTACGATGTTACTACCCGGGCCAGTTTGACGGAAAATGATCAGTGCGTACCAAATAAGGTACATGATGAGGTGAGCTTTTTATGATCAGCTTAGTTTCATAATGCGCCGACCAGAGCAGTATATACCGCATGCGGACTGGTTTTTGCGAGCTGTGCGGCAATTTCACCACCTTTTAATTATTAAATAGCATTTAATAATGCATTATTAACACTAAAAATTGAGATATTTGAGATAAGGATAAGTGCGCATGCTTAATTTAAACTAACAGATATTATTAATAACATGATCACATCATTAGTAACCGGCGGGGCCGGATTTATCGGTTCGCACGTGGCCAAACATTGTTTAAGCCTTGGGCATAAAGTGATTGTATTGGATGACCTTAGCGGGGGTTTCGAAGACCATGTTCCGGAAGGTGCCGAGTTTGTACTGGGCTCAATTAACGATGTGGAGCTTTTAGAAAAATTATTTGCCCAGCATAAGTTTGATTACATATATCACCTGGCAGCTTACGCAGCCGAAGGTTTATCTCATTTTATCCGCAGGTTCAACTATAATAACAATCTGATCGGTTCGGTTAATTTGATCAACCTGGCTATTTTGTATAAAGTTAAATGCTTTGTTTTTACCTCTTCTATAGCGGTTTATGGCGCAGGCCAGCTGCCAATGCTGGAGAGTATGGTGCCACAACCTGAAGACCCTTATGGTGTAGCAAAATATGCTGTTGAAATGGACTTAAAAGCAGCTAAGCATATGTTCGGTTTAAATTCTGTAATCTTCCGCCCGCATAATGTTTACGGCGAAAATCAAAACATTGGCGATAAGTACCGCAACGTTATCGGCATATTTATGAACCAAATTATGCAGGAAAAACCAATGACCATTTTTGGTGATGGCGAGCAAACCCGCGCGTTCAGCTATATTGATGATGTTGCACCGCATATTGCCAATTGCGTAAACGTACCGGCTTCATACAACGAAGTGTTTAACGTGGGTGCCGACAGGCCTTACACCGTTAACGAACTGGTACAGGTTGTTGCCAAAGAACTTGGCGTACAACCAAAGGTTACCCACCTGGAAGCCCGTAAAGAAGTTTTACACGCGCACAGCGACCACTCTAAAGCGGCAAAGGTATTTGGTAACAGTAAAAACGTAAGCCTGGAAGAGGGAATAGCTAAAATGGCTGCCTGGGCAAAAGTAGTTGGCTCAAGGGCCAGCGCAGAGTTTGAAAACATTGAGATAGAAGAGAACCTGCCGCAGGGCTGGAGCAAGAAACAAAAGGCTGTTAATTCGTAAAAAAGATTATCGCTTTTTCGGTAAACATTTATATTTTTGTGCCAAATAGATAAGCAAATGCAACAGTCAACAGAAAACGCTAACTCGGTAAGTCACTATAAATTTTTGATCCTTACCATTGTACTTGGTTTAGTAGGTATATACTTACGTTTTGCAGAGTTCCCTCATGCTACTTTAGTATCAAACCTGATCTTATTAGTTGCTGCAGGCCTGGCATTAAAAGCTGTTTTTGGTATCCTTAAATAAGAATCCCTTATACGATATAATAAAAAGCGCTACCAGTTTCGGCAGCGCTTTTTTTGTGGGCTTCAGCCAAGCATCTCCAAAGGAGAGCTTTTTAAAGACGCGATACTTGCGTCTGCTATCTCCAAAAATCCCTGTTCCGTTTGTAAATGGAACAAGATGGGTATCGCTTTTTACTCTTTGGCGTTTTTCGGCCTGTATTTCGATTCGTTCAGGATTTTCTGGGCGTCCCTGTCGGCCATTAGTTGGGGCAGGGTTACGTTGGGGTGCTTGTCCATGTATTGCCTAACAATTTGCCAGCCCGTCCACACCGCCAACTTGGGTGCCGATTCATTCTTATCGCCCAGCCCGGGGGTGAACGGCGCTTCAGAAAGGTATTTCTGAATTTTTTGATAGTCGGTTTCGTAAAGCAGGTTTTCCTCAATGAAAAATCCCCATATGTTAGCTTTAAAATCCCGGCACCATTTCAATTGCTGCGCGGTGTAACCAATTTTGGTCGAATCGGATACATCAGGCAGTGTTTTGTCCATAAAGTACAGGATCTTACCGTTATATATCATTTTAGCCAGCAGCGAATTATCCTGTTCATTCTCGGGGAACAGATCCTCGCGGGCCATACCTTCTACCACGCGCGGAGCAATATTATCGGGCGTAAACCGGCGCGATATATAACGCGGGAAACTCTCTAGCAATGCCGAGTAAAAACGGGAGTTAGCACCCAGGAAAAGATCCAGCCCGATACCAAAATAGCCGTCTCCAACAGTGGTTTGCGTTTGGAAGCCGGAAAAGTAAGCGTAAACCTTGGGCAAACGTTTTTGCGGGTAGTAATACTTTATCCGGCGAAAGGCGTCCGTTAATTCGGCATCCAGTTTATCGGTGTTGGGGTAAGCGGCGTCAACGTCATGTTTAAGATCGGTATAAGCCTTGCCGGCGAAAACATCGCGCAGATTTTTGTAATAATTTGTATCAGCAGTACTACCTAATTTAATTACACGTTCAATAAAATCCTGGTAAAACATGCCATACTTTTTTTGTAGGGCAGCCACTTGCGGGGTAAGCGTTTTTGTGCGTAACTGGTCGAAATCTTTATCAAAGCGTTCCACCTTTACATCAACCGGTATATTGCTTACATCAACCTTTTTATTGCGGTTACAGGCGGTAAATACCAGGCATATTAAAAAACTTATGTAAATAAGTGTTGTTTTACATGAATCAGACATCATAAATAGCGTTTTAGCAAAAATAATTTTTTTATTTGCATTAAGGCGTAAGCGCAACAATTGTAAACTTATGAAGATAGCATTAGCCCAGCTTAATTATCACGTAGGCAACTTCGAATCTAACACCAATAAAATAATTGCCGCCATCCGCGAAGCTAAACAAAACGGGGCCGACCTGGTGGTATTCGCCGAATTATGCGTGTGCGG
>JAQBOK010000199.1 GCA_028288085.1 Mucilaginibacter sp. | reverse complement strand
TAGTCTGAAGTAAATCTGATGTAATTAATATCTTTGTCATGATAGCCTATAATCAAAAATCGAATATTATTAATGCTAATGATTTTTGAATTGTCAACAATATTATCCTTTGTTTGACCTAAAAGTGAAACCATTACCTTTTGATTATTTTCAAGACTTTTTCTATACGTGGGATTCGTTGGATAAGACGACAAATTTAGATAATAAATAAGCAGGCCATCTTTTTTATAGATATGATCATGAAAATCAGATATCGTTTCATTGTTAAAACCACTATGGCTTAGATTCTTAAACTGCTGTACATTCAATTTTTTTGTTCCTTTTGGCAGGTTGAATTGCATCACTTCAGGCACCTGGGCTATAGTGTTTACAGGGTATTTTTTATATTTTAGGCCTACGTAATTTTCTTGCATTCCGGGTTTATCCAAAAACTCATTATGTTTTCGATCCCGATAAACATTAAAGGTTGTTTGTAATAATCTATATAGAAGCGGGTGTGATTTTGGATCTGGGCTATGTGCCTGTACAACCTTTTCTCCCGACTTAAATATAATATCAAATCCATAGTGCGTTCCATCCATAACAACCCTATCCTTATTTGCTTTGGTATTTTCAAGCTCGTCTCTGCTTGTTTTAACGATCTTTTCGAGCAGGTTGGTGTATGATGGATAGGTGCGAATGTTTAACATGATACTATCTTTGCTGTAATAAGTATATTTTTCTGTTATAGCAGAACTCTCCATGAAAGCGTTGTGAACAGTATCAAAATTTGCCGTCACATTCAATGGGGCTATAGTATATTTACGTAAATCATTATATCTTTTATTACTAAATAAACCTTTGTAGTTTACACTATCCTTTAATTTATATATGACCTTAATAGAATCGGCGCGTTTGTAAATATTCATTAAAAAAATTGTACCCTTAAATGCATTTGATGCACCGATATTGATTCTAAAATCATTATCATGGTTTTGCGCTCGTAGAGAAAGGCCGATGAATAAAAAAACAATTAACCATATAGATTTTATCATACGAACTTAAATATTTTGGTATTCCAGATTTGCCATCCGAAATAATATTATACTAAATTTGATACTCCTATGCCCGTATAAATCTTCAATTATCTTTAAAGTGCACAGTCTGCAAAAATTCATCTAACGCTTTTTGTGCTTTATCCTCGTCCGGTTTTTTGAATTGGATAAGCCCGCAAATATTTCTGTTGTTTTATTATATTCAGACTGAAACCGTAAGTAAACCTCATCCTTTTCTTGATATCTGGATTACGGAAAGATCCCAGAAAGAGATAAGCAATCCATCCAATTGATAAATGTTTTTTCTATCAGGAGAAACCTGCGATCTTCTATAATTATTATGTACATAGTTAGTCAGCTCATCTTTGGTCTAACCACTTCACTCGAAGATGTTTGCTGGGCCATTACATACACGCTAAAATAATGTAGCTATAAAAAAATAATGTTTCTCATTGTCAAAAACCTATCGTTATCTATTTAAATATCAGTGAATTGTACTGTTTTCATATTGCCACTTTATCAATGGAAACAACGGTAAAGATCGATGAATTGGCATCAGCCTTATACAAGTTGATTGAGTTACTAAATATAGTGATAATGGCATATTCTGTAGAAAATCCATGGTCATTACTATACCTTCATAGAGATCATTAAGGCGGCGCTAATTAACATCAATACTGTGACCAGCTTAAAGGACAAAGGTTTAAGATCGGGTTGTTTCATAGAATAGATAAGGTTCAGGTTATAATAATAACGACCGCAAACTAATCTAATGAAATAACTTTTTCACCCCGTGTTTTCACGGTATTTTCATAGCGTGTTTTCACCTATTCTTAAAAAATTCATATTAAATTGCCTATGCTTTTTTATCAAAACTAATACACTCCTTCAATTCCCTTTCACTATAAGTCAAATTGTATTGCTTTAATACATCATCGGGCACACCATTCCATTGGTTAGGTACATTACCCATATAGCCTACATCCTTTCCTCCTATTTCGGAAGTATAAAAACCTGTGGCAGTCAGGTTCCGCATCAGGTTAAAAAAAGAAACCCCCTGGTGCATATCGGGTTTGGCTTTTTTGGGCCAGGCTATTTCATCAACCATTAATATTTGTTGCGTATGGTTACAATCTTTAAAAGCTTTGTCAAAACGTTTCAGGCACTGCATATCCAGCCAGCGCAGGCCCCCCCTCATGGGCACCTGGTGCTCTGGCATGTCCTTTACAATAAACTCGATAAAATCGGGCACTTTAGCATCCGATGCACTGCCGCTTATTTTATCCTTTGGTATAATAATATCTCCTAAAATGGTAATGGTAGCCATTTCATGTGCAGTAAAAAACTTGGGCTGCTCTAATAATTGCTTATCAGCCAATTTTTCTTCCGCCATCCTGTCGGGCTGATCAGGTGTCTTGGCAATTTCTTTATTATCAGCAGCTTCTTTTGCCGGTTGCTTACAGGCGTCAAGCAATACTGAAGTTGATATACTACCTACCAACAAAGCCTTAAGCGAGTCTCTTCTATCCATAATATCAGGATTTAAATATTTTGTTTCTTTAATTGGTCAACTATATACTCCGATGCACGCATTGAAAGTGCCAGTATTGTCCAGGTGATATTCTTATCCGCCTGTGATACAAATTGCCCGCCGTCAACACAAAACAGGTTCTTAACATCATGTGCCTGACTGTATCTGTTTAAAGGCGATTTTTTAGGATCATTTCCCATGCGTACAGTTCCAGCCTCATGAATGATATTGCCGGGGTTATGCAAACCGTAGTTATTGTGCTTGCCATCATCGCCTCCCCAGGTAACAACAGCACCCATGCTATGCAGAATTTCTTTAAAAGTCTCCTTCATGTGTTTGGCCTGGTTAATCTCATAATCCGACCAGTGGGTATTAAAACGCAAAACCGGTATGCCATATTTATCTACCACATTTGGATCTATTTCGCAAAAACTGTCTTCTCTTGCAATTCCTTCCCCGCGCCCCGCCAT
>JAQBOK010000194.1 GCA_028288085.1 Mucilaginibacter sp. | reverse complement strand
TGACGATGAACCTATATACGGTATGATAGGCGCCAGTTCATTTTATTTAAAGATCAGCCCGCTTGTAGAGATGAAGGGGAGCAAACTGGTTTTGTATATTGAACCATCACAGGCATTAATAAAAGATCATTCCTTTGTTAATATTGTTATAAACGAAAGACCCGTATACAGCGCCCGGCTCACAAAAGATTCTGTAGAGAAAATAACGATCAATTTAACTGCAGAAGACCTTTCGCCTGATAAGTTTCTGAAGATACAGGTTAAAACATTGCTTACCGTGTCAGATGATAAGTGTAAAGATTTGGATAACCCGGCGATGTGGATCAAGGTAAAGGAAAATTCTTATCTGTCGTTGGTTAAAACCAATTCCAATTTCTTTACCAACGTAAACATCAGTAACTGTTTTGAATCAAAAAGAGCAATTGTATATCCATCAAACCCAAGCCTGCATGATCTTAAGGCTGTTGCATGGGCTTATTCACGATTAAAAAAGGCACAAAACAGGGATATTAAGGTTTATGAAGCCGATAAGCTACCAGATAGTGTAAAAAACTACATCATGGTGGGCAACATAGCCAGTTTACCTGCTGATAAAAAAGCATTAATAAATGTAGCCCCGGGAGCTAACCAAGGCCTATTTTTTCTTAAAAAATCCATAAGCACTTACCAGGATAGCGTAACGTCAACAGTAAAGGGTGTGGCTTCCAAATCGCTGGGAGATGTTACTGTGCCGGGCGAAATATTGTTTGTTACAGGCGCTGATGATAACGGTTACGAAAAAACAATAACGGCGCTGGGCAATATGAATATCTTAAATTCGTCTTTTGGCGAATTCCTGTTAATTGATGATGCCCAAAATAGTTTCTTTAAAACTATTGAAGAAAACAGATCGAAGCTAACGTTGAGACAAGTGGGCGGAGCGCCTAACTTTATGTCGGGGATTGGATCTTTAACTAATGTTTATAGCTTCAAGAACAGCGATTTTAGCTTTACACCAAAAGAGGTTGAAATAAAGTTTGTAGGAAACTACAGCAGTTTGACCCCCGGCGACCGTGGCTATTTCAATATCTACCTGAACGGTATGCTAATCAGCAGTGAAAAGCTTGATGCAACCGGTAAACTAAACACATCTGTTACCATTAACCGTTATCAGCATCACAAATACAATACTGTTGAGGCCGAATTCAGGATATATCCAAGCAGTGGTAATTGTATCAACTCGTTCACAAACTTTTTTGCTGAGATAGATGTAGACAAATCATACCTGGAATCAAAAAACCCTTTCATTACCAATGACCTGAGTTTTTACCAATACCCGGAAGCTTTTAATACCGGCACCACAAGGATAGTGATCACCAAGGAGTATGCAAAATATGCCGCCGCTGCCATGGGCGAGATTATTTATGAGCTAAATAATAATATTAACTCCAATAATTTCCCGGAATTTGTTTATTCAGATTCGGTAACACCTGCTGATCTTAAAAAATATAATATCGTTGCACTTTTATCGCAAAACGACCCCTTGATGGCTTATTTTCCGGATGCGCCAATAAGTTTCAACCGCAAATTCCGCTTGTATAACAATGAGAACAATAAGGTAGTTTATTCCTTATCAGATTCAGTATCAAACGGCCTGGCACAAATATTTTATGGACGAAGCAACAACGCCGTGCTCGTATTAACAGCCACCGGGAGAGATCTTTCCGACGCTTTTACCGCAGCCTCAAAATCAATCACAGAGCAGTTATCAACCCTATCAAGCAACGTATGTATATCCGATGTAAACGCAAACAAGTATTTATTTAATATAAATAAATCAAGTGAGAACCTTGAATACGTTGATACAAAAAGCTCCCTTACACGTTTTTGGGATAGCTATAATTTATACATATTGCTAGGCATACTTGTGTTAATATTGATGTCATTCCTTTATGTACGTTCAAAAGTTCAGAAATCGCAGGAATTATTTAATGAGTAGATCGCGACAATTTAAATATGCATTGAGTACATAACTTATTTAAGTAGCCTGATTGAATCAAATTTTCATTAAAGGTTACTTACTAAATGGTCAACCCTTTTATTAAACACAATGAGTATTTCAGTTCCTGAACTTCTGGTAAATTATAATTTTATTACTCCAGGTGATCGGGGCAAGATCGAAGATTTTTCGGCCAAAACTGAGTTATCTTTTCTTAAGATAGCGCTGAGCTTTGGCTACATATCACGCAAAAACTATGAACGCTCCATCACCAACGCCGGGTATGAAATTAAGAAGGTAAGGAATGAGGCCTTTGACCCGGATGTAATAAGCAAAATTGAATTAAAATTTGCAGAGGCGCATTTAGGGCTGCCATTGCGCATTGAAAACAATAAGGTGATAACCTTAATGGCCGATCCTACTGACCGGTTATTTCTTGATTTTATCAGGCTCACTTATAACCGCGAGCCTGAAGTTATTGTGGCTGACGACCTTGATATTACGTGGCTTAGTCATAAGCTGCTCGGTAACGAATATGTTAAATCGGCTGTTTTTGAACTCTTAAACCGCGATCCCAACAGTTCGGCGCTTACTACCTTTACTACCGCTCAATTAGTTTTCTTTTTTGTTTTATTGGGCTTTATAGCTGCCGGGCTGGTTTTAAATTTTAAAAGCGTTACTATTATCATCAACGTTTCAATGAGTTTCTTTTTTCTCATTGCCATTGTATTTAAGCTATTTCTTTCGCTCGTTGGTTCCCGTTTTGAATTGTACCAGGCAGTTAGCAAAGAAGAGGTAAGGAATGTAGTAGACGCTGATTTGCCTATTTATACTATCCTTTTGCCGGTTTATAAAGAGGATAAACTGATCAAAAAGCTGATATGGAATTTACAAAGCCTTGATTATCCCCGTGAAAAACTGGATATAAAATTACTGATAGAAGAGGATGATGATAAAACCCTGAATGCTGTTCGGAATCTTGATTTCCCAGCAATTTTTGAGGTGATTATTGTGCCCTTTCACATGCCTAAAACCAAGCCGAAAGCCTGCAATTACGGGCTTCACTTTGCGCGTGGGAAATATTTAACCATTTACGATGCTGAAGATATCCCAGATACCGATCAGCTTAAAAAAGTGGTGACGCTGTTCGATAAATTACCCGAAAACTATATTTGTATACAAAGCGCGCTAAACTACTTTAACCGTAATGAGAACTTTTTGACAAGGATGTTTACTCTTGAATATTCTTACTGGTTTGATTATATGCTGCCGGGATTGGATACATTGGACATACCTATCCCTTTAGGTGGCACAAGCAATCATTTTAAGATGGATACGCTGATAGAACTGGGCGCCTGGGATCCGTTTAATGTGACCGAGGATGCAGACTTAGGAGTGAGGGCTTACGCTAAGGGTTATAAAGTGGCCATTGTAAATTCCACTACGTACGAAGAAGCAAATAATGAGCCTATCAACTGGATCAGACAGCGTTCGCGCTGGATAAAGGGCTATATGCAAACCTACCTGGTGCATATGCGCAACCCGGTAGCACTCTGGAAAAAAATTGGATGGAAAGGCTTTTTAGGCTTCAACTTTTTTGTGGGCGCAACGCCTATTACCTTTTTGGTATACCCTATTTTGCTGGCGATATTTCTTAGCTATGTTGTATTTAATTTAGCAGCTATTAAAACACTGTTTCCGGATTGGGTATTGTTTATCTCCATATTTAACTTAATGGTTGGTAATATTCTGATGATCTACGTAAACATGATGGCTGTTTTTAAACGCCGTTTTTATGAGCTGATATTGTTTGCTATTGCTAACCCTATTTATTGGTTAATGCACTCAGTAGCGGCTTATAAAGGGCTTTATCAATTGGTTGTAAAACCATTTTACTGGGAAAAAACGAACCACGGATTAAGTAAAATAAATAATCCAACTAACATTGTTCCATGAGAAATAAAAGATCGCTATATCTCATTATTATTACGTTGGTACTGGCGGTATATTACTTGCTGATAGGAATCTATTTGAATAAATTGGGCTACTATAATCAGGAATCTCTTTTTTACATCGAGAAAACAAAGATCCTTTTTGAGGGCGTGGGCAACCGCCTTAAAGTGATGGGACTAACCGCGCCGATATTACCTTTTTACGGCACCTTTATTTTTTCGTCAATAAGTAGTTTGCTTGCGCCCGTAATAGCCTCGGCCATTGGCATGGCCTTTCTTTTTTACATTATGGCAACTACTCTTATTAAAAGGAGCCATGATGATTTTTACCTGTTGATCCTGTTGGTGTTGTTTATTTTTCATCCCGGTATGTTGTACGCTGCCTGTTCGGGCAAATCAATATACATGGTACTTATCTTCTTTTATTTATTCTTTTTCCACATCATCCGGTTTTACAAATCAAATACAACTTTCCATATTTCCATAGCAAGTATATGCCTGGTTATCCTGGTATTTTGCGATTATAAGTTTATCTGGCTCACGTTATTTTTTATTCCCCTGGTTCTGTTCATTGCCATACAAAGCTTAAATCTTGGCGAAAAAGAAACGGCTTTCAGACTTACCTTAAGCTTTAATAACCCGGCATTACGGCGCAAACTGCTCAATAAAACATTTGCTATTTATATCATTATGTTTATTCTGCCGCTTGCATCTATTACTATCTTTAAAATGCTCAATTTAACCCATGCAAATGACCTGGATTATTTTATAGATAGCCCTTACGCAACATGGACCGTTTTGGCAGACAGGCTGGGTTTTGAGCAGGCAACAAGTTTCGCTCATTATCAATCTTCACAAATATCGCCCCTGGTAACGGCAAGTATAGCACTTTTTTGCCCCATGATATTAGTTGCTATTTATTTGTTCAGGCACAATACCTACCAAATTTTAACCATACTGGCCCCCTTTGCTTTTGTAGAGTTTTTACAAATTAAATACGACAAGATATTTCTTTCGCAGGAGTACTTTCTTATTTTCCTGGTATTGTCGTTATTATGTATCACTTTCAGAGGTCATTTACATAAAAACCAGGTCACTGTAAAAGTAATTTTGAGCATAACCGTAGTAGTACAGTTATATACAGGTTATGCCTTTCTGAAAAGATCCTTTATTCCCGAAGAACGGAACTTTGTTAATATCTTATTCAATCCCTCGGCTGTTGATGATCAAAGCGAAAACCGTGAGATGGCTGATTACATAAACTCATTACCCAATAATGAGCAAGTTTTGATGGATGATGCTATCGCTTATCCTATCATTTCGTTTACTAAGCATATACAAAGGCTTACCCTGCCTTACCAGGAAACTTATTTAAGCGCGAGCGAGGCCCCCGAACATTATGTAAACTATATACTGATAGCTACGGACAGAAACCCGCTGACAGACTATACCCAACTGAATAATAAATACCTCCCGGCCAT
>JAQBOK010000160.1 GCA_028288085.1 Mucilaginibacter sp. | reverse complement strand
TGTCCCATACTGCATCCCCTAAAAAACTTTCAGGTGCTCCGCTGATAAAAACGCATGCAGACTCTACTGTTCATCACAAGGTTCAAAAAAAACTAAGCCTGCCCCATAATTAAACATTTTATAAAATACCGTAAAAACACGTATTGCAAATAAGCTGGCAGATAATTAGATTTATAAATAATTCTATATCAGCAAATTATTAAAATCACCTGACATGAGCTTGTTTAAATTAATTGCCCCATTAATGATCTTTTGTAATACATCCGTTATTGCAAATAACCATAGCAAAAATGATCATCATTCTATTTTGATCAAAAAAGATACCATACAAACTGTACCTGTCAGAAGACAGCCACCACCGCCACCGACGTCTGCTCCCCCTCCTCCTCCGGAAGAAACACCTGCTGACAAAGCCAGCAAGCCCACGCTTATACCAACCCCGGGCACCCCGGCTGCACCTACAACGGGCTCGGCAGCTTCGCCTCAGCCACCCGGACTTTCTAATCCGGTGTTATTGGACCATAATACGCCGACTAAAAAAACCACACCGGCGCCGCGAAAGAAAACGCAGACAGGTTCTAAGACTCATAAAAAAGTGCAAAAAAAAACCAGCCCCACCCCGGCATAAAACTAAATAAAATGCAAGGGTAAAAACGCATTATAAAATACCGTGAAAACACGGGTTGTAATTAAGCGATGAGATAATTATTTTTATAAACAATTCTATATCAGCAAATTATTAAAATCACTTGATATGAGCATATTTAAATTAGTACCCCTATTAATGATTATTTGTAATACATCCTTTATTACAAATAATCATAGCAAAACTAACCATCTAATTACGTTGGCATCAGATACAACCAAAAAGGCAAAAAGCCAAAAAAAAGCAAAGAAAAAACCATTCGAAGGAACTCCGGGTCAAACCAAGGTTGCTCCACCTGATACAATTACCCACGCTAAACCCCACAAAAAAAGCTGATTATGTATTGTGATCGTAAAATAGATACCGTCAAAATTGCCGCAGCAGTTTTGATTTCTTTTATAATAATATTAGGGAATTCTTTTGATGCTAATGCTCAAAAAGACACCACCAAAGTTGATAGTATTGACTGGTATAATAACCAGCTGCTTATCACTTATGCAAAAACACAAATAAGCGATTATAAATATCATATATACACAAACGATCATGCTATTAAGGTGTATAACCTGCACCACAATTTATCACGATACATATTTTTTTTAGTGGTAGTAATAGTTCTTACTGGCCTGGTATTTTCTGGCGTTCAATTTTTTATTACGTTGAAATCATTCTCTAAAAAGATGAGTCATACAGGTGCTTTACCGGTACAGGGGGCTTTGGCTACCCGGGAAAAAAAGAAAACCGATGATGGCAGCGATGATGAGCCCCCTATTGAAGAAGAATCTACAAGAACTACGGTAAAGTTTGGTAAAGATGGAATTGAAGTATCGTCGTCCATATTGGGCGTAATTATTTTGGCTATGTCACTTGTATTCTTTTATATGTATTTACACTTTGTTTACCCGGTTGTAGAAGTAACAAAAAATGCGCCGGTTGAGCAAACAGCTACAAAAAAATAAACTACCAACCTTTTACAAATTTTTTAAAAGGATACAACTATGGCAAGGGATCTTACCATTCTTTAAATCTGATATCTGAAATTACTTTGTGTTCCACTTAAACCATTTGATACCCAGCGTAGCAAAAACTACAATGTAGCCAAGGGTAAGCAAAAGGGCCATATTGGTATGATTATCCCATTTGGCAGGTTCAAGACTGCTTGCCAGTATAGTTTTAACCGTACCGTAGGGTGTCCATTCTACAGCTTTTTTAAACTCCCCACTAAACTCTTCAAACTGGCCGAGCATGCCTGCCATAATAAAAGCGAAATAGACCAGTCTGGCGGTTGAATTAACCGACTCGGGGTTTTGAATGAGGCCGACAATAACCTGGCCCAAACTTAAGTACACCGCGCCGCCAACAATAGCCGCCACAAAGGTGCAGGCGTACCCGCCAACAGACATGGTAATATGATCAAATTGATAACCAGAAATAAATACAAGTACAGTAAGCAACAATATCAATCCCAGCTGCACTATAAGGCGACTGGCCATAATAGTCCACAACGGCAAGGGCGAAACGCGCAGACGTTGAAATACGCCTTTCTCGCGGTCGCGGGCTATTGAATTGGGGTAACCCATTAGCCCAATGGCAACCAGGCCGAGGGTAATGGCATTTGAAAGCACAAAAGCCCCGCCAGCCTTGGCTACATATGCCTTCCACGAGAAAACTATGATCATGGGTACCAGCAACGTCATTACTACCGCGCGTCGGTTGCGCCATAGTGTAGTAAAATCGGCACGCAGCAGGGCAGCAATAACGGTGGATGTTTTTGGTAAAGTGATTTCCATGAAGGGGGATGGTTTGGTTAGTTTTTACTTTTCTTTATATAACAAATTATAAGCACTCAAATTTAGGTGACAATATCACATTTTTTACCCAACATGATAGGCTATCTGAAAAGTATTTTTGCTGTACCCTGCCTTTAATGCAAAGAATAGTATACACTTAAAATGGGGAAAGGCGTGCAAAACTGGATAACCAACACCGACCACAAACATAATTTAGCATCAAACAAATTCTTTTGCCTGGCCTCGTACAATGCGGTAAGAAAGGTTACAAACCACAAAAACATGATGCAATAAAGAATATTAGCAGATGACTCCTCGCTTTTACCAGCCAGCTTGCCGGCAAAATTATAAAGCAATAGCGTTAGCAAATTAGCAGTTAATGCAATTGTTATTATAGCACGAAGCTTTTTTAAATTGAACAGAATAATGGCCATAAATTCAGACTTGTTAGTATAGTTATTTAGTTAGTTATAATACGTTTATATACCACGTAAGGTTTTCTTAAATTAAAAAAAATAGCAGGTTGTTATAATTGATATCCTGCGCGTTACAAAAATAAAGGCTGTTAAACCGGCTGATTTTTAGCGGCATATTTATGATCTGATGGCGCTGCCTGTGAGCGCTATAAACACATCTTCGAGGGTGATGCGGCCGCGGCGTGATACTGCTATTACTTCCGGATCATTACGGTGCTTATCTATTAATGATTGCGGCGTGCCGGTTGCAATAATGCGCCCGTGGTCTATTATGCTGATGCGGTCACATACAGCCTCGGCCTCTTCCATTGAGTGGGTGGTGAGCAATACGCCATTCCCTTTTTCGCGAATGGCCTCAATACGTGTCCATAGTTGCCTGCGCGATTGCGGGTCGAGCCCGGAAGTAGGTTCATCCAGCAAAACCAGTTGAGGGTCATGTATAGTAGTTATGGCCAGCGAAACACGCTGTTGCTGCCCGCCAGATAATTGCCCGAACTTTTTATTCCCGGCATCAGCCAGGTTGATCTCTGATAATAGGGCATTCAGCTTATCTTTGGTAAGGGCAACCTTGTAAATACTGGCAAACAGTTCTAATATATCACCCACATATAACTCCGGCTGAAAACTGGTGGCCTGCAATTGCACTCCCATTGCGGCCCGTGCATACTGTGGTTTCTTCAAAGTATCATAACCGGCTACCGTAACCGTACCCGATTGCTGCTTTAACAACCCCTCAACAGCGCTAAGCGTACTGGTTTTGCCCGCACCGTTGGGGCCAAGCAATCCAAATATTTCGCCCTGCAACACATTAAAAGAAACATTATTTACAGCCTGGAAGGCGCCGTAGTACACATTCAGGTTATCTACCTCTAAAATATTGGCTTGCTGTTGCGGATTCATTTTTGCAATGATAGGTTTTTATTAGTTAGCCGGAGACAACACCGGCAAAAGCGGGGTAAAGTAAAGGAAATAAACTCAGCGAGATTTTTTGGTGGTAACCACTATTACCAGGCCACCTACCAGCAGTATGGTGCCCAGGTATGGCGGCCAGTTCACTGTTTCTTTCTTATTAACTGATACCTGCAAAGGTCCAAAATCAATCAGTTTTTCTTTTTTTGTATAGCTAAAGCCTGTCCAAATGAGCATTACTGCTCCTATTACCATCAATACTACCCCCAAAGTGCGGTTCATATAAATTACTTAAGGTTAATATTTGTTTTTGTTAAAGCCGCTTTTCTTTTCGGCAACGGTTATCACAATACCGCCAATTAACAGTATGGTACCCAAATATGGGGGCCAGTTAATTTGGCTTTTCTTTTCGCCTGTTACCTGCATATTACCAATACCAACCATTTTTTCATTTTTTGTATTGGTAAAGCCTACCCAAATAAGCATGGAGGCCCCAATGATCATTAATCCGCTTGCGATCTTTTTACTCATTATATAGCGATCAGGGTTTATACATTATCATCTAATATCTAACAAATAATTCACATTTCTATTATCCATACTATTTACAACCGTACCGGTGTAAATGATCAATTAAACCATTTTTTAAAAAAACCGTCAAAATATCCAAAAATACCGTGAAAACACGGTGCATTTTCAAATATTTTATATATTATGTTTGTAGCTGATACTTATCATACCTAATATCAATATCATCTAATGGCTACATTTACATCACGTAATGCCCGGGATTCAAAAAAAGCTTCTGATTATTTTTCAAAAATGCATAGTGAACTCGATCTTGAGAAATACAAATTGGCCAAATACCAGGAATTGTTTCAGCTATCAAGCTTTCAGAACATGCATGATGCCGATCTGGCCTACTTTGAAGTTTACAGCAAATGCGCCAAAAACTCCTGGACAAAAGAAGACCTTTTAAATTGCCTTGAACAGGAAGAAAGATTATTGATCAAACATCCCAATGCTTTTAATAGCGATGCATATAAACAACACGTACGTAAAGCTATAAATGATATAAAACAACAACTAAATGGTGGCGCATTAGATTATTTGTATGTCTGAAATAATTTTCTAATAATTAATATTAATTAAAACAAAATCGAAGTTAATTTTTTTAAACAAAAATAGATTTGACTTTTATGAGTAAACTAGTAATAATTGACGACGACCCGATAGACCACTTTTTGCTGCAACATATAATGCAGGATAATAATACTTTTAAAGAAACTACCTACGCCATGCATGGCGGAATGGTGCTTGATTATATTGAAGAAAACCTTGCCTACCCAGATAAATTGCCAGATGTAATATTTTTAGACCTCAATATGCCGGAGTTTAGCGGCTGGGATTTTTTAGATGGATTTCAGCAATTGCATAGCGGTTTAAGCAAAAATATAAAAATATATATTTTAACTTCATCTGTAAGACCGGTTGACAGAACCCGTAGTAAACAATATCCATTTGTTAGTTCATACATTAACAAACCCCTTGATTCTGATCTGATCAACCAAATTGGCCCTGGAACCATCCTGCTAAATCAGACCGGTGAAGCATTAAATATTGGATGATATAAAATAGTCAGTTATCTTTCAGCGCTTCTACCTTTTTGTTGGTTTTCTTTAGCAGCACGTCAAATTCAGTGGTGCATTTTTGCAGTAACTTAATATATTCGTTTCTTTCATTTTCATCGCCGGCTTCTGCAAGCAGATCAACCAGGCTGATAACTGAACAGAGCGAGCGCCTAACCTCGTGCGAGTTAGACCAGGCTATTTCCTGAAGCATGTTATTTTGGGCCTTTATTTTTTTATCATTTATGATAATGTCGGTTATATTATTTGCCATTACCAAACTGCACGGAACATTGTTAAGATCAATAGAATATGATACGATAGACATATACAAAGACTCCCCGTTTTTTTTAAAGTGCTGCCAGGTTCCGGCATCCCTTACTTCCTGACCCGCCGCTTCGATATATTCTATCAGTTTAACATGATCATTTTCAGTGCGTATATCCATTATGGTCATGGTTAAAAATTCACTCATGCTGTAACCGTATAGCTCAATTGCGGCTTTATTTACTCTAACAAACTCCAACGTTCCAATCTTGTATATCCACATGGGATTGGGGTTCAATTCAAAAAGGCGTTTGTACTGGTTTTCAGACGAAATTAACCGGTGCTGCTGTTTTTTGATCTGGAAATAAAGATTAACAGATATCAAACTAACAAATACAAAATCATTAAGGCTCCGTATCAGGTCGCGTGTACCGTGATTTAATCCTTTGGCAAGAATAGAGATTATAGGATCGCTGAAAAGAGCCCAAAGAATTCCTGTGACCAGAAACCCAAATGGAATCTTTAATGATTTCAGCAGCATAGTTACCGGGTAAAATAAATAAGAAAGTGACTAAAGGGCATTTGTATATGTATACGTAAAAAAACGCAATTGGTTAATCAAAAAGAAAATAAAATTGTAATTTTTCTGATAGTGTCAAATATTTCTCACTAAAAGAAAATTAATTTGTCGTAAAACGAAATGACGGGTGGCAAATTAGTCGGTGTATTCCTTCAGTGAAGCACTGGTAACAGGTGCCCTTTTCCCTATAACTTCTGCCGCTTGTTCATCCTCTTGCAGGCTGTCAATCTTACCTTTACGATATTTTGAAAGGTTAATAAGTAACACACTGCCCAATATGATAACCAAACCGGCAATCTGCAATAACGAAATATGTTCGTGTGCAAACAGGATACCCAGTATAACAGCAATAACGGGATTTACATAAGCATAGGTGCTCACCTGCGTTGCAGGGCGAACCTGCAGCAGCCACACATAGGCGCTGAAAGCCGCTATTGAGCCAAAAATGATAAGGTAACCCAGGGCCAGCCATGATTGCATTGGTATTTGGCTCCACTGAAGATGGTCAAATTCATGATTGAGCAAACTGCCCGGAATAAATATTAACCCCGCTATGATCATTTGCCAGGCTACGTTTACAGCAGCCGACCCCTTGGCAGGGTTATGTTTTGAATAAAGTGATCCCGACGACCATGCAATTGACCCGAAGATAAGCAACAGCATAGCCGGCAATTTAGAATTGACAGAACCACCAGCAAACATGCTGCTCAACTGTTCGCCAAACAACAATATAACCCCCGCAAACCCTATAATAAGCCCGGCAATGGTCGCCCTGTTTCTTAAGTTGATACCCCAGCTTTGTTTATCAAGCAACACAAACCATATAGGCGCTGATGATACCAGGATGGCTACCATGGCGCTGGGCAAGGTTTGCTCCACCCATATTACCGCCCCATTGCCGCCAACCAGCAGCAAGGTACCCACTATGGCCGATATAATAATACTCTTCTTTATAAATATCTTTTCCCCTTTAATAATACACCAGGTGAGCATTAGTGTGCCTGCTGTAAAAAATCTGATTGCGCCCAACAGCAGTGGCGGAATGCCGTGAATAGCCACCTGTATAAAAAAATAAGTAGAGCCCCAAACAATGTAAACCGTTGCAAAAGCAATAATTACTAATAATGGAGACGCTGTTTTGTTAATTTGCTGGGGCATGATCTGTTAATTTTCTGGTATAACCAATTGTTGTTGTTCTTTAACCGTTTCGAGCACTAT
Organism: Mucilaginibacter sp.; assembly: GCA_028288085.1. Classification (GTDB taxonomy): domain Bacteria; phylum Bacteroidota; class Bacteroidia; order Sphingobacteriales; family Sphingobacteriaceae; genus Mucilaginibacter. Next base: position 2,717 of record JAQBOK010000160.1, on the reverse strand, counting down.
GGTGGTGCGTGTACTTAGCAGGTTGGGTATTTTGCTAAAACTGCTGCGCATCAGGTGCATTAGCGAGGCCGAATCATAAGTGCGCACCTTTACCAGGTAGCAATCTTCGCCGGCAATGTGGTGCACTTCCTGCACTTCGGGTATGCGGGCCAGTTCTTTTGCGGTATCGTTGCAACCCGGCCCATCAGCAGCCTTCATAAAAATAAAGGCCAGCATTTTTTGTTGCAATGCAACCGGGTTAAGCCGGGTGGTATACTGCAATATCACATTCTTTTGTTCCAGCTTTTTCACACGTTCAAGCACACCCGATGGGGCCATGCCCAGCTCGCGCGCCAATTCGGCATTGCTGATGCGGGCATTCTCCTGCATCAGCCTAAGGATATGCAGGTCGGTCTTATCAAGCACAAGTTCCGTTTCAGTAATCATTCAGTAAATATATTAAACAGTAGAATATAATTCAAAATAGTATTTAAAAAAATGAATTTAATTCGACAAAACTATCCATTAAGTGTTTAAACGTATATTTTAATCGTGTAATATTTCTGCAAAACAGGTGCCTGCCCGCCGCTGCATAGTTTATTTACAGAGAGAATACTGCGTATTAAAACAAACAAAACTTTAATCTGTCTAATAGCTAAACTTTTTCAACCTGGCATTTAAAAAATATGAAAACATTTTTTACTACTATTTTACTATTAAGCACAATGTTGGCTTTTGCACAAAGCAATTCTGTAATACCCAATATTTCAAAAACAATGTTACATCAGTCCCAAAATAAAACCGCCAATAAGGATACTGTAATAGAAAAAGATACTTCAAAAGAGAATAAGGAGCCCCGTAATTTCTATATTTCTGCAAATACCAATGTATTTGTAAATTCAAGGGGCGGCGCTGCAAAAAGATTTTCGCCCTCTGTTGAGTTTGGCCGCACCTACGGTATTTTTGACATTGGCCTTGCTACCGGCAGGTTAAATTCCCTCAACTCAGGCGGCGATACCACCAGGTTCCTGGAGTTTAGACCAACTATCAACATTTTCTCAAAAGGCAGGTTTGCAGAGGCCTTGTGCTTAGGCGGCGGATATGTTTTAAAAGCAAAACAAGGTATGATGACCGAAATTTGCAATAGTATTAATTTTAATATATCGGAAACCGTGGCCGTAGCCGTGCTGCAGGGATATTATTTTTTTGATGGCACCAACAGTAGTCGCAGCACACAGTACATGGGATTTAGTTTCACCTATAATTTTTTGAAAAAACATAGTGTCAATATGCAGCGTAAAAAGAAATCTATAATTAACGATAACTAATGCAATAACATTATCGTAAAATCATTTTTTACGTATCTGATAACTATTTAATGCCCCTAAAAACCAAACTGCTATTTCTCGTCCTGATAGTTGACACAATCTTTACCGGATGCATGAAGGATACTCAGCAGGCCGTACCACATGTTAGCGCTGTAAACGCAAGCCTTACCGGCACATGGATGCAGGGTACAGGCAGTGTTACTTACTACAATGCGTTTGGTAAAATGCTTTATTCAACTACACCATCTTTTGTCAATTTTCAGTTTGATGGTAAAACCACTGCTTACATGATGGCTGCTAACTCGGCACCCCTGCCCGGAAGCTATAACATTAATACAGTAGGCAATGCCGATTTTATAAATACAAGCGGCAATTTTGGCAAGCATCAATACCTCATCATCGCGCTGCACAACCTCGACCTTACCCTGTCTGAAACAATTAATACCACCACCGGCGATACCTTAACCGTAGGCGCTAAAAGTGTTATTTATTATCGATCTGTACAGCTAAATACTTATAACAGGAAGAGTCTGCTGTTGGAGTGAGCGGGGGTGGTGGGTTGTACCCGCCGGTAGGCAAGTGTTGTAAGTGGGGAGTTTTGCCTGCCGGTAGGCATGAGTGGTAAGCGTGTCCGGGCAAGGCATTAAAATAGAAGACTTTGCTATTTAACAAAACCCTGAATAGTAACGTTCTTAGTGCCACGTGGCAATGCTATTAAGTTAATGTTCGATATAAGAATTTTAACTTAAGGATAACATATTTTAGAAATGCACCGTAAGTGCAAAATGTTGGTAGAAAAAAGATATTTTAAAAATGCGCCTTAGACGTAAAAACATGGTGGTGAGGTATTGCCCCTAAGGGGCAAATAATATTTGATGATTTTTTTTTCTACCAACATTTGGCTCCTAACGGAGCCGGATTTTACCCGATCCCGTTATAGATCAATATGGGTGGCCTTCTACCAACATTTTGGCTCTTAACCGGGCCGGATTTTGCACATCATGCATGATCTCACTATAGATTAATATGGTTGGCCTTTTATTAACATAGGATCCTAACCGAGCTGGATTTTACCCATCATAGACGATCTCACTATATGGGTTGCTTTTTATCAACATAGGCTCCTAACAGAGCCGAATTTTGCCCATCATGCACGATCTCACTATAGATCAATATGGGTGGCCTTCTATCAACATTTTGGCTCTTAACTGGGCCGGATTTTGCCCATCATGCACGATCTCATTATAGATTAATATGGGTTGCCTTCTACCAACATAGGCTCCTAACCGAGCTGGATTTTGCAAGATCCCGTTATAGATCAATATGGGTGGCCTTCCACCAGCATTTGGCTCTTAGCTGAGCTGGATTTTGCACATCATGCATGATCTCACTATAGATTAATATGGTTGG
>JAQBOK010000137.1 GCA_028288085.1 Mucilaginibacter sp. | reverse complement strand
TTTATATCGTAATTGATATCATCGATAAATTACTTTATACTAGTTATCAATGCCACATAATGAGGATGGCTCATCTTGGGAAGTCCTTGGGCAGCATCCCAATTATCAACCGAGCTGCTATAGCCGGTTGATAAGTATTTGGAGTCCCGGTTTTGACTTAACCGGACCCTTACTTCATGTTCGCCAATTACGTAATTTTTTTCAGTCTCTAATATTTCTCTATAGGTCCAAAGAATGGGCTTAATTGCTATGTCCATAGCGATTAAAAATTTATGTTATCCTGGCATGCAAACCGTCATGCTATAGTTTATCTAAAGTCTTGTGATAAAACAAAGATAGATATAATGAGCAAAAAAACAATAGTCAAGAAGTCATATAAATATCATAAAATACTGATTATCAATGATATTTATAACTATTTTAAACCATTTTAAGTTTGTCCATTTTCGGATGGCATGCAAGAGGTCATCGGTTCGACTCCGATATTCTCCACATTGAAAATCAAGGCTTTACAAATATTGTAAAGCCTTTTTCTTTTCAGATAAAGTTGAAAACCGTTAAAGCGAGTTAAAATTTTCTTCATTTACCTTAATAATCCATCGCATTAAATCGTATAGCTTTTGAAAATCGCCAGTTGAAAGTATTTGCCCCGACAATTTTTTCTAAAATTCGGAGGAGATAATCGCGCTGTGGCGATGTACTCCCTGACGAACTTTTTCAATAACGTGTTTGATCCCAAGAAGGATTTTCCCGCCGTTACGCAGACAGGCTCAATCTAACCTCTATCCGGTCGCATCGACCATCTCCGAGGATGCTTGGAGGTTTGACATGCTGAAAACAAGATTGCCAGCGTTCTGTTATTTTGGGGAGTGGTTTTTTGGACGGTTTAATGATAAGTAAACGCTAAAAACTAAAAAAAATGAAAAATGTAGTATACGGCATCATCACTTCATTAAGTTGGAGTTTGCTGATGAGCAAAAAAGGAGGTGTGTCATGAAGGCAATCGTTGTAACAGACCAGGCTGCGGGAACGGCCGGAATGAAACTGGTGGAGCGGCCTGAGCCACAGGCAGCGATAAACGACGTCATCGTTCAAGTTTACGCATCGAGTATCACCGGGGATGAACTGTCGTGGCCCTCGAGCTGGACCGATCGCCTCGACCGTGACCGGACGCCTTCGATCCCCGGCCACGAACTGGCCGGAGTGGTCACCGCGCTCGGCTTTGGCACAACGGGGCTATCGGTGGGACAGCGGGTATTCGGCCTTACGGACTGGTATCGCGACGGCGCCCTGGCAGAGTATGTTGCAGTCCAGGCACGCAACCTCGCGCCGCTGCCGGGCGACGTTGACTTCACAATAGGCGCGGCGCTCGTGATGCCGGGCCTGACCGCATGGCAGGGGTTGTTCGATCACGGCCGCCTTCGGCCAGGGCAGACCGTCCTCGTGCATGGTGCGGCAGGCATAGTCGGTTCTATGGCGGCCCAGCTCGCACGTGAGGCCGGCGCGTACGTCATCGGCACCGGGCGCGCTGCCCACCGTCAGACGGCTCTCGACTTCGGCGCACATGAGTTCGTCGACCTCGATAACGACACTCTAGAAGATGTTGGCGGGGTCGATCTGGTTTTCGATGTCCTCGGCGGTGACATCGCGAAGCGGTCTATGGGCCTTATCCGCGCCGGAGGAACGTTTGTGACCATCACCGGCCCGACCGAGGCGCGGCCTGCTGGCGGTCTGACTATTGACTTTGTCGTCGAAGCTGATCGTGCCCAATTGAGTGAGGTCGTCCAGCGGGTCCGGGAGGGACGTCTGCGGACGAACATCGGCAACATCGCTACCCTCGACGATGCCGTTGCTGCCTTCAATCCGACCAAGCGGGTCAAGGGGAAGACGATCATCCGCGTTCGCCCATAACGACACGGGGAGGTCGAACGGTCTTGGCGTCCCCGTGAATGAGTATATGGATATTCCGGTAGCCTGGATCATGCTATTCCGTGCTCCTTAGAGCTCCGAATTGTGTTGATAATTATGGAAACCGCAATTAACAGGCAATAGATTAGTATGGTCAAAAAGTTCCGGAAAATGCCTGTTTACAATTCCGGAATGAGGTGGTCAATGCTACCGGAATGTCCAATCGGTCAGGCACCCCCAAACTTTTTGAGGTAGGTGTGGAAAGAACCACCTACTTTAATATCACGTTCCATATTTAATTACACCTCGGTTTTTACCATAAGATCATCCTTCAGATGCGGCTGCCCTTTACCCGTGGTTATTAGGTTTAATAAGCTATGCTGCAAAAAATAGTTCCAACCTTTGAAACAGTCCGCATAACACTCACTTTCGGGAACTAAACCGATATGGGTAAAATGCAACTGCGTTTTGTCTGCTTTTTGGGAGATTTTAAAGCAAATTTGGGTGCCGGTCCATTCGTTTTTATCGTCAAGAAAACTTAAATAGCTTTCCGCAACCAGCCAGACTATCTTTTTGTCAGGGATTACTTTCGTTAATTTTTGTTTGGAATAGTGCATGTCTGCAAAGCGGACTTCAAACTCATCGTTCAGTTTTTCTGAGTGGCCTTTAAAATCCTCTGACCACCAGGCGTGGATATTGTTGATAGCATGAAATACTTCTTTCGGCGTTTGGTCTACCAAAAACGTTATGGTGAAATCTGTTGTTGTCATTTTTTGGAGTTTTTTGTGGTTTTCAAATTAGTTTACACCCGCATCATGCAGTACCTCTTTATTTAAGCGCACATATTCCTGGCTGTTTTGCGCTAAAGCCAGCTTGAGGCCTTCATTAGCGGAAACAATAGCCGATTTTTCATCACCGGTTTTCAGTTGTAACCTGGCCAGCCAATATTTGGCATTGAAAGATGGCGCCTGTGTTTTATCGACTTCCTGCATCCAGGCCAGCGCTTGCTTAAGGTCTTGACCATGATTATAATACCAAATGGCCGACATATAATAGGGCTTGTTATCGCCTTTCATAGCTTCTTGTATATTACCCATAATGCGTTGATCTACGGTGGTTTTTAGCCGGAGGTTGATGCCTGTATTTTCCCATAATATTTGAAGCACACCATCATCCTGGTGAACGTCGGCAAATTGAATGGTCAAAGTTTCGATTTTCACGGCCAGTTTTACCGGCTTTACTTTAAATCGAAACAGGTCCTGTTTTTCGTCATAGGCGTAGGTTCCCCACTGACTGGTGTTTTTGCTGAATATGATTGTCCATTCATCCGTACCGGGTATGCTAAAAAGTGCATAAGATCCAGGTGCAATCGCATGGCCTTCCACCGCAACTGTATCAGTTAGCGTGATCACAGTAGCATTATTGGCCCCGGTTCGCCATACCACTCCATAGGGTTCGATACCGCCAAATATCTTCCTGCCCCTGATATTTGGCCTGTAGTATTTTATCGAAATGGTACCCAACCCAAAATCCTGTTCCAAACGCTGCCCCTGGCTGGCGGCTGGTATTTTCAGGTGTAATTCCTGCGCTCCTGCGCGATAAAAAGTAAAGCTCGTAAGCGCTATCAAGCCAAATAATACTATTTTCTTGTGATCCATAATCAGTTTGGTAATTTGTTATTTAATAAGATTTCCAATTTTTTCAATTTCGATGACCAGAACTCGTCAAAGTAAGAGAGCCAGTCCCGCAGTTCCTCAAATCCATCTTTTTTTAAAGTGCAGAACCTTTCCCTTCCGATGTCCTGGATGGAAATGAAGCCCGCTGTTTCCAGTATTTTGACATGCTTTGAAACAGCAGGGCGGCTCACGTTGAAATGATCAACCAGGTTATTAATGGTCAGGCTATTCTCTGAAAGCAGCATAAGCATCTTGCGCCTGCTGGGATCGCCAATGACCTGAAAGGTATCAAGCGTTGGTGCCATATGATTCGGTATTTAAAAGTTTTTCGATATTCTGGAATTTTTCCAGCCAGCCGTGCATCAGACCATGATACATGTCCAGGTTCTCTTCCCGGGCGAACCCGCGGTGCTCCAGGAATACTTCCGTGCCGTTCTCCCTGGGTTCCAATTGCCAGATCACGACCGATTCTAGCGTGATTTGTCCCTCGCCGGGGCCGCAATTCCAAGAATAGCTTAATGTTTTTAATGGTTCGATGTCGAGCACCTTGCAGTAAAAGATGCCGTCAAAATCAATCGCTGCTTTCGCGCCGGTTCTGAACTGAAAGTTATGCCCGACGACGGGCTGAAAATCATTTTTCATAAGCCATTGTCCCATGAGTTCGGGATTGGTCAAGTACTTCCAAACCGTCTCAACAGGATGAGCGAAGAAATACTGGTGTTTAATAACTTTTGCCATAATAAGTAACTTTTAGGTTACCCAAAGATATAAGTAACTTATGAGTTACGCAAATTATTTTTTATTTTTTTGGATTGGAGTAGTCTGACAGCCAACAACCCGATAAGGCAATAGCTAAACCATTCTTTACAAATAGCTTACAATCAATCACTTATTTAAAGTTTAACATTATTTCACAAAAAACCGACCGTTTTGCGCGACTAAATCGTCAAAAACTAAAATCAAACAAAATGGAAAATCTAAAACACAAAGTAGCCGTCGTATTTGCGGCATCGGGAGAAATTGCAGGAGCAGTTGCCCGTTCATTTTCCCGACACGGGGCAAAGGTTTATGTCACCGCCCGGAACCCGGATGCCGTAAAAGCATTGGCCCAGGAGATCAAAGCGAATGGCGGAAATGCGGAATCCGCCAGGGTGGACGCATTGAATGAGTCTGAAATAGACTACTTTTTAAAAAAGGTCATTGCGGACAACGGCAGATTGGATGTCGTATTTAATGGTATCGGCGTTGATTATCACGAGATGGGTGGCCGTCCACTAACAACGGTGGGCACTTTCGAACAATTTATGGCCCCGATGGAAAAAATCTGTGGTTCACAATTCCTTACATCGAGGGTAGCAGCGAAGTATATGATGCAAACTCAATCCGAAGGTACTATCTTATTGCTCACGGCAGCGTTATCCAGGTCAAAACTTCCCAATTTGGCGGGTATCACGGCCGCCAGTGCAGCTGTTGAAGGATTGACGCGGGTGATGGCTGCCGAATGGGGCGGGGATGGTATAAAGGTGATCTGTATTTGTCCCGGCGCCATAATGGAGACGAAGAGGATCTCTGGATGGATCGATGCTGCAGCGCAACAATACGGAGTACCATCGGAGCAGTTGATTGCTCAGTACAAAGCCTTCGACATATTAAAGACGAGTCCGACATTGAAGCAAGTCGGCGAAACTGCTGCTTTTCTCGCCTCTGAAACAGGGGCCGTTTTCAATAGCCATATTGTCGATGTAGATTGTGGCAAGCTGAACATTTTATAATATATTAGCGGTAGCAGTCTTCCGACGGAAGCTGCTACCTTCGTTTTTATCTGTTAATGAACTGAATGGAAAAAGAAGACATCCTTAAATCGGCCAAATCCGGCGATATCAATGCATTTCAAACACTGTTTGCCGAATTTCAGAACCAGCTGAAATCTTACCTGTACCGCTTGCTTGCTGATAGTAATGATGTAGAAGACCTGACCCATGATACCTTTATCAAGGCATTTACCAATATATCGACATTCAACCAGGACGCTTCGCTGAAAACCTGGGTATTCAAGATAGCCACCAACCTTGCCTATGATCATTTACGGAAATTAAAAAGATGGCAGCCAGATGCCCAGGACCGGGCAGCAGATCTCGCCATAGGTTCGGAGGAGATCAGACAGGTCTTTTGGATGGTTCATAACACGTCACCCGCCGGGGCTTACGAAATGAAAGAGCATATTGACTACTGTTTCACCTGTATTTCAAAGACCTTGCCCATAGAAAACCAGGTAGCACTGATCTTAAAGAATATCTACGATTTTCAGGTAAAGGAAATTTGTTTGATCCTCGAAAAAACGGAAGGGATAATCAAACACCTCTTGAACGATGCCAGGAATACCATGACGGATATTTTCGAACATCGTTGTGCATTAATCAACCAGGAAGGCGTCTGTCACCAATGCAGTCATATCAATGAAATCTTTAATCCCAAACAGAATCAGCGGGAAGAACTGATGAAGCTGGAATTGGTAAAAGTTTCCAAAAAATATAACCGGGAGCAGCTTTTTAACTTGCGAACATCATTAGTAAAGGCTATTGATCCACTGCATGCTGCGGGTACCGATTTCCACGAGGAAATCATGAGGTGCCTCAGAACGGCAATTGGTGAAAAAAGTGATTTTTTTGAGCGGAATCCGAGTAAGCAGAGTAATCCGTGATCCTGAAATTTTTTAGTAAATGATGAAAGACAATTTAATTCGGTTTATTCAGCAGGTATTGCCCATGAGCCCAGACAGTGCGGAGCAGGTAGTTGCGAAATTTAATCCAATGAAAATTGAGAAGAACAACTATATTTTAAAAGCCGGTACGGTTTGCAATGCGTCTCATTTCATTGAGAAGGGCATGGTGCGGTCATATACCTATGATCTCCAAGGCAATGAGGTCACTACCGCGTTCTATCCGGCGAACACTTATACGAGCGACCTGCTGTCCTTCTTTAAAAGAACGCCTGCCAAAGAATATATCCAGGCCATCACCAATTGCGAAACCTGGTATATTACTTACGAGGACATGCAGGCCAGCTTCCATGCCATCCCCGAATTTCGCGAATTCGGGCGGCTTAATATTGTAACCCAATACAGCCTGTTAAAAGAAAGAATGCTGTCTAATTTGCAGAAAACAGCCGACCAACGCTACAGCGATCTAATCCAATCCCATCCGGAGATCCTGCAACATGTGCCTTTAAAATATATTGCCTCTTACCTGGGTATTGCCGACACTTCCCTGAGCAGGATAAGAAAAGAGTCTGTAAAAAAATAGCCTGTTTCATTTCCTGTCCTATGTCAAGTGTAAGTTAAGCTAATTGCTTTTCCTTTGCCTTCATACTAATCGGCAATAAAATGGCAAATTACATTTCAGGCGCGCCCCTTTGGGTTATTGTGTTATTCACCGCAAGTTTTCTCTATTCCATTGCTTTCGTTACCAAACCAATAAAACAGGCGGCGCTCGGTGCCGGCAGAACGCCGCGCCAATCAAGAAATATCCAACTCAGTGTTTTTGGTTTTTATATGCTTTATCTGGCTTATGTTTCCTTGCTTGCTTTAAAAGGCGTGCTGGATGTCAATTCCTTGCCGCCTAAAGTGATGGTTTGGGCGGGTATACCGTTATTGGTCATTTTATTTGGATTCATCGGCAATACCGGCTTATTTAAGACATTGCTGCGCTCAATTACACTGGAGTCCCTGATCGCAATACATGTATTCCGACTGGTCGGAGTATTTTTTATTATCCTTTATGGCTATCATTTACTTCCTGCCGAATTTGCTTTTTCAGCCGGGCTGGGCGATATCATTACTGCGCTTTTGGCCCTGCCGGTGGCCAGGATGGTTTCTAAAGGAAAATCCCGGGCGGTCGCAGCTACTTATGCCTGGAACATCTTCGGCATGTTGGACATTATTAACCTGCTGGTGATCGCGGTGATGACCGGTACAAATGGGAATCTCCGGGAGGTGACGATATTCCCGTTTGTGTGGTTTCCCGCATTTGCCCCGGCGACCATATTGTTCTTACACATCATGATCTTCAGAAAACTAAACAATGATATTCATAGGAATTAATTGGAAAGTAAAATACTAAAGTCCACATGGGGGCAGGGTTGGCCTTTCCCTTTTTCCAGGTATTGTTTCAAACTGACGAGGTAATAAGCCCAGCCCGAGTTCGTCAGTGCGTAGGTATCGTCCGCCTCAGTATACCCATCCTGGCTGAAATGCAGCAGTGTACTATCTCCGCTTGGTCGAAGCCCAAAGTAATGACCGTACGGTTCTGCTCCGGGTGGAAAGATTCAAGCACCGATCAGCTGACCTGCATCGGCTCCTGCAGGTTGATGATCTTAATTTTTCTTTCGATCCCCTTATCGTAATAATAGCTATCTACGCTACTACATCTGAACAAATATCCCCTTAAATTTAAAAAAAACAATTGCGTTGCCCAGTAACTGCGCTGCTATCCTGATCTTTTCATCCTCAGTACTAATCTTTAATTCCATTTGGATCATTGTATTTTCTTCGGGATTAATAACTGACAAAAATTTAAGATCCTGACCCAACACTAATTTGATTTTTTTGTTGATATAGGCTTCTGCTACCTCCTTTACCATCTGCACCATATAAGCTCCTGGCAAAACAGGGCGTCCGGGGAAATGCGCCTCAAATATTTGATGCAAAGCATTAAGCTCAATATCGGTTTTTACAATATCAGCTTCTGTTATTGGGCAAGTAAAGGTAAATAGGTCGTTTTGTGACATTATCTTTCTATCTTTTTTAAGCCTATAGTAAAATTAAAGTTTTTATGCGATATGCCGATCGTATCAGGGATACCATTAACATAGTTCTTCATTATGGCCTGAACAATTGGTTTATGGGGAGACGAAATTTCCATAGTTTTCATTTCAGTGCCGTTTAAATCAGTAATGTAACAGAACGATCCTTTTGATTTAGGAAAAACGTAATAAAGGTTATGATCATCCTTGAGTAAATAGGCTGATTTATCATCTTTTTGCGGCAGGATCATTAACTCAAAATCCTTTTTTAATGTTTTTATGACCGGCTTTTTATCCATCTGTTTAATTAAGTAAAGTACCTTAAATACCCTATCGTGCCTAAACTCAAAATCGAAGAATTTAAATCCCATCTCGTTGGTGAACACTATTCTGATACTACTATCAGGCAATGTCTTAATTAGCAGTAATCCACTTAGGTGATTGCCTACCACATCAATTTCCGCTTTATAAAGTGTGTTTTTAAAATCCGGCTTAAACTTTTGTATATAATTTATATCGCCTTTGGCAGGTTGAAGATTTTTATAAACCGACGAGCACCCAGCCAGTATAAATAAGCAGCTACTTAATAGCAAATATCGCATCGGGAATAGGGGTGTTTATTTCTCTGTTTGTAAAACGGATAATGGTATTATCGCCCGAGTTCTCGCCCATTTCAATTGTAATTACCTCATAACTATTTTTATCTATGGTCACATTAATGGTTTTAAAAAACTCTTTTAGGGTTTTGCCTACCGGCATCAGTTCAATCAGATAGGTGTTTTTATTTTCGTATGCTTTAGTTATAAAATCAGAATTACTAAAAACTGTTCCCTGTACACAATCAATTGTTATTTTATTGATCTGCTGAAACAGTTTATTGGATTTAGTTGAGACCTTGTTTTCTTTTTGCCCATCCTTAATATATATATTGTCTTTATTCAGGATCATTAAGTATTCGAATGGCTTGTTATATTCCATACGGAGCATGTTGTCCTTTTTAAACCAAAACTTTCCTTTCGACACAATTTTCTCTGAAAGCATGCTCAAGTTTTTTTCCTGTATAAAATCGCTTTTGATAGTCTGAGTTTTTTTAGCAATTACTGCAAACTGCTCTTTAAATTTAGGCAAGTCGGCAACAGGAGTGTATCCGGTAAGCTGAGCCTGTGCAGTAACTCCTGATATCAATATAGAAAGCATTAAAACTATTTTACGCATATGCTTGCAAATTTAACATTTTATCAAGCCGTAATATCTCATATCCGTTTGCCTTTATATGCTTTATTATGGCAGGCAGCACGGCTACGGTTGCGTCGCTTGTATCATGAAACAAAAAAATAGCACCTGGCTTTATTTTGCTGATAACTTTATTCAACAGCTTTCTTTCGTCTTTTATTACTGTGTCCATTGAGCGCATACTCCAGCCAACCGGTATATAATTACCCTGAATAATTGCTTTTTTGAGGTTGGGATTGGTAACCCCGTAAGGCGGCCTGAACAGTTTAGGTGTTTTGCCAATTACGCTATTCATTGCCACATCCATCATTTGCATATCTGCCAGCATCTTATCCGCAGAGAACATGTCAAACCAAAAATGATGAGAAAAAGTATGATTGCCAATGAGATGCCCCTCATCATAAGCCTGTTTTAAAATCGCTTTGTTTTGGGCTATACGACTACCAATGCAGAAGAACGCGGCCTCTGCATTGGTTTCTTTTAATATCCGTAATATTTGAAGAGTATTTTTGGTAGTTGGCCCATCATCAAAACTAAGCGCTATTACCTTTTTGTTAGTTTGTGCTGAACAAATAACCGAAATAAAAAAGTTTGATCCTACGTAATAACAACCATAGAATAATAGTGATGAATATACCCCGGCTAAAATTATATAAAAATAAACCGGGATACTGCCTACTATTTGAGCAATCAAGCTTAGCAGTACCAGGCTGGTAAAAAGTATATTCATATTCCTAAAGTTTAGCATGATGATAGCAAAATTAAGGAATGATAAATATTTTGATAATGATTATAAATGAGGACTTTATTTATTTTGTTTTTCGACGTCTCCTGGTAATCTAATGCAATAGGAATATTATTATTTTTTATAATGTTTGCTCCCAACCATGTAGCAAAAGCCGTAGAGGTAGGATACTCCCCGCAGAGATGCTTATAATTGATTGATGGTGTCCCGTTGAATACCGATTGTTGTAACTGTGTATAAATCTCATCGTTTTTTGAATCTCCGTTATTACCAAAAATCAGCAGATCAATATCTGAGTAGCTTATTGATTGGGACACTAAAAAGGAGTGGATATATTGTTGTATTTCCGCTACATCGTTGGGTTTATAAAGGGTAGCAACTGCATCAATGCAAGCCAGGTCATTTGCAGATGGAATATTTTTAAGTAAAAAGAAGGCCGCTCCTTCGCCATTTATGGTTCCTTTTGAATTTATATTAAACAAATTAAGGTTTGAAACCAGCTGGCGCTTATACAAACACAACCTACTTAATACGATATGGCTCATATCCGTTATTTCATCCATGCCGCCTACCAATACATTAGCAGCATTATTTTCAGATAACAACATCATGGCATCCAGCAACGCGTTCTCAAAAGATGCACCACCGGAAACAAATGTATTGTTATAACGACTACATTTTATTAGTAACGCCACCTGTGCGCCAATGGTATTATGGGTTGATTGTACAAAAGCTACAGGTGTAACGGGCTCTTCATCCTCTTGTACCATGTTAGTTAAAAAGATGCCTGTATCTTCAAGACAACCATAGGCTGTGCCGGTAACTATTGCATCCGGACTCGCTATACCCGCATCTTTTAAACAGGCCAATGCACTTGCCACACTCATTTTTATAATGCGGCTCATTCTACGTATCAATCTCGGATCAATTGCCTCACTGTAGTCTGGTTCAATGCTGGTCAGGCGATTACTATTATACTCTACAAGATCGTTTAAAAACGCCGGGCTATTAAATGTTTTTTGCGGTGATATGGTTATTGCCGACCTGATATACGCTTTCATCATTATAATTTTGAAAAGATCAGAGACGAACAGTTACCTCCAAAACCGACAGAATTCGATAACACATGTTTAAGACCCGGCTGTTTTGAAAATGCTATTTCAGGAGTAAACGGAAAGGCTGCCATTGGATTTTGCAAGCGCAGATTAGGATAAACAATGCCGTGATGTATTGCCAATGCCGAGAATACTGCCTCAACCCCAGCGCTGGCACCCAGGGTATGACCCGTAAATGATTTTGTAGAGCTCATTTTAGGATAATTCGGATGAAATAGTCGTTGTATAGCAGCACCCTCTGAACTATCGTTGTTTTGGGTACCAGTTCCATGGAGATTAATATAATTAATGTCCATCGGCTGCAGGCCGCTCATTGCTAACGCACCCGCCATGGCCATATAAGGTCCGTCACCGTCTACTGATGTTGAAGTTTGATGATAAGCATCATTAGCATTAAAATAACCGCTGATAGCACAGTAGGGGCTTTTTTCTAAGAGTAATGCCACGCGTTCTGATACCAGCACTACATATCCTGCGCCTTCGCCCAAATTGAGACCGCTGCGGTTTTCATCAAATGGCCGGCAATATTGCTCGTCAAGCACCAAAAGGGTGTTAAAACCGTTTAGGGTAAACCGGGTAAGTGCATCTGTACCGCCGGCAACCACCGCATCAAGCAGGTTATGTTTGATTAATCGTGCACCATACATAATTGCATTGGCCGATGATGAACACGCGGTACTTATGGTGCTGATATGATTTCTGATGCCCAACTTATCGGCGACCATTGTTGTAATGCTACCACATTCGTGGTTAATTATGTTCCTAAGTTTTCCCTTTTTATTATCTATCAAAAAATGAGTGAAAAATTCCTCAGTTTTATCTATACCACCTGCCGTTGATGCCGAAACAAAACCGGTACGTAAAGAGGGAATATTTTTAACACCGGAATTATCCCATGCTTCCTGAGCAGCTATCATACTTAACATCGCGGTACGGCTTGTGTGCGGAGCAAGTCCTGAAATTACCGATAGCCCATCGTTACTTAGCTTAACCTCAGCGGCGGGTAATAAATCGCGGTGATTAGTTTTTAAGTATTTAATTTTATCAATTCCGGTTTTTCCTTCCACTAATGCATTCAGACATTCCGCCACATTGTTGCCAATGCCAGAAATAACCCCCATCCCAATTACAAAAACCGAATTATTCATTTTACGTGTTTTGCACCCTGTTCGCTGTTATGAATTCGGCCATGGTCCTTACCGACCGGAATACCTTTAACCCATCTTCGGGGTTGGAAACCCTAAGCTTATATTGTTGTTTCAATAATACGATCAGTTCCAGCACATCTAAAGAATCGAGGCCTAAACCTTCCCCAAATAGTGGTTGGTCATTTCCAATATCCTCACGTTTAATATTTTTCAGTTTTAATTGAACCTCGATCTGTTCTTTCAGATCGGCCATTAATTCATCCATGTATTTACCAATTTAATCTATAATTCTTCACCCGCTAAAATCTCCAGTTCAATGGTACGCGCTAATTTTTGAAGCGCCGAATCATGGTTTTTTACAAAAGGATTTTCCATATCCCACACATAACCAGCCAAAACAGAGCAGATCATTTTTTTTACTTCGTGATTCTGCTTTTCGGCAAAAAAAATAGTATCCAGTGTGCCTTCATACCAAGCCATTACATATGACCGAAAAGTATTTACACCCTGTAACAGGTGTTTAGTATATTCTTGTTCCCAATCCACGTCCTCCCCTTTTAGTTTACGTATGACCAGGTTTGCCGCCTTTTGGCTTGATACGGTTGCTAACGTAACCCCTGATGAAAAAATAGGATCTAAAAACTCAGTTACATTACCGGTTAATACAAAGCCTTCGCCATAAAATTGATCGGTAGTAGTTGACCAGGATTGCAAAATCCTGGGATCGAACACAAAATCAACACCATGTAAACGTTCAGCCAGGTAAGGTTGTGTAGCAATTAATTGGCGTAGCACTTTTTCATTATCATCCTCATATTCGCTAAAAAAATCGGGATTACCCACAAAGCCAACCGAAGTAATACCATTTGAAAACGGAATAACCCAAACCCAAACTCCGGGTTTATGTACAATTATTGTAATACGGTTAGGCTCCTCATCCATTGAGCGGTTTAAATCAACCGTATGTGTGAATAAAGCTTTACGCGGGGCTAAATTTGAGGGTTTATCAAGATTAAATAAACGCGGAATTACTCTGCCATAGCCGCTGCCATCAATAATAAACCTGGCTTCAATTTTAGTTTTATTGCCATTCAGATCCTCAACAGTGGTTACAGAATCTGAGCCATTAAACGTGATTGCGGTAACTGTAGTTTCATAGCAAACAGGTACACCCATCTTTTCAACAGTATCAGCAAGGGTTTTGTCAAATTCAGCACGCGGCACCTGCCAGGTCCAGTTCCATCCAGCAGTAAACTGATCGGCAAAAAAGTAATCACAGATCTTACCGTTTTTTACAAACTTAGCACCTGACTTTTCCTGGAATCCTTTTTCTTTCAGCGCATCAACAAACCCGGCTTCTGTAAGTGCTTCCATGCAGCGTGGTAATAAGCTTTCGCCTATGACAAATCTTGGAAATTTTTGCTTTTCAATGATTTTGACCTTAAATCCGGCCTTATTAATTATTGAGGCGGCTACAGTACCAGCCGGCCCGGCCCCAATTACCAAAACATCTAATTTCTCTATACTCATTTATGTATTTAATGGGTTTAAATTACAAGCTGCACCTTTCTCAGGTAGCGCTTATTAGATTAAGCCTTGGGCTACTTTCCAATCCGTAAAAAAATCGGGGTTAGTTAGCTGAAGGGTAAATTTATCTTTATTTAAAAACACTTGTGTTGTTGAACCGGTTACCACCAGTTCGCCTGTTACTGCATTTAGTAAGCGGTATGTAAAATTGATTTTGGCAGACTCGCAAGGCGTGTAGGTTGTTTCTACAATTATCTTGTCGCCATAACGTAAAACCTGCTTATAATCGCACTGAACAGTTACAATTGGAACAACATAGCCCTGGGCGTAATAATCAAGATAACCCAGGCCGTACTTTTTGCCAAAAGCTTCTCTGCCATCTTCAAAATATCGCAAGTAATGCCCATGCCAAACTACGCCCAAGGAATCCACTTCACTAAACCTTACGTGTAGCTCAATAGTATCAATTAAAAATTTCTTCAATATATTTTGTTAGGTTAATGGCTATTCTTTCTAAATGCAGGCTAACAACCCAGTAGCGAATCTCATTTGTTCGCCACTGGGTGCTTTATTATTATTTCTTGGAAATTGGTTACGTATAAGAACTAACTCGTCTTATAAACTTTATTTCCATTTGTTCAGGTCCATCTCCTTTAAAGCAACATACAATGGTTTCGCCCAAAAGTTCCTGAAGCCCGATCCCTGTCCTTTTGATGACTCATATTTGGTAAGCAAAACAGTTTTCGATTTTATATCGACAAAAGTTATCCATAAACCTTCTTCGCCAGTTCCCCTATTCATACCTTCAACAAAATACATCATGCCAATACCCTGGTTATTTTGGAAATCATAGTTTTTAACCGCATTTGCGATATCAGCTTCGGTTTTTGTGTGAAAAAATTTTGGATCGTTAGAAAAAAACTCTTTTTGGGCAAGTTTCTTATTTGCATTAATACATACATCAATTGCATAACTTACCGATGAACGACCTATAGCTTTGGCCACATTATATTTTTTTGATTCATCGATAAAGAGTTGGTTCCATTGAATAAGAAATGAATCCCTGAATTCATCTTTTGAAATAACGCCTTCCCCGGTTTTTTTAACAACGGTCCAAGGACTAAAAGCCATTGTTGTATAAGAGGGTGTACCTATAAATGTTGTGAGGGAGTAATCCACACCAAGCCACGTAACCGGAACTTTCTTATCGAAGACATCAGCCTTTGATTGAGCCATAAGATATTGTGTATTTGCGGCAATAAAGATTAAGGCTAATAGCCATTTGAGATTTGTGATCGGTTTCATAATTAAATTTAAGTTGATTTATTTTTTAGTAAATATTTTCATTTCACATTTCGCAATTAATATCTCGTGGCATTTAACGCTTCCGGATATGATAGTTACGTCAAAAATTTGATTTACAGTAGTAACATTGGTTTGTATAGTATCGCCAACCTTAGGCTGCGCAAAAATTTCCAGATTTTTAATAGCCGCTATATAACCAATCACAATAGGTTTATTGCCTTGCAGGGTAATGTACCCCAATCCAGCCGCTGCTGTTTGCGCAATATTTTCTATGATACCTGCTTCACTTAACTCCCCATTATCAACAAGTACATTGTCTGCGGTAATTTTAAATATTGTATTGGAACAGATTTCATCGCAGCTAACCAATTGATCTATCATCACAAAGGGCGGCCTTTGCGGAATGATAGAGGTAATATTATCTTGCAATATAATCATTTTAATTATTGCCAAAAGTTATAGTAGTTATACCATTGTTCGGGATATGTTTTAACTTTAATTTCCATATCTTCAACAAAATCGGCCATCATCTGCTGTACTGCTACATCTTGTTCCAAATCAGAATATTCCTTCACCTCACTGGCAAAAAAATGATAATGAAAGGTACTTTCTTTCATACCATACACAAATGAAACAGGCACCCCAAACTTAGCTGCCAACATACACGGCCCCAATGGAAATCGGGCATCTTCCCCTAAAAATTTCATTTTTGCGGTTTTATTATTTTCTAAAAACCGGTCAGCTGGCATGCATACCAGTTCGTCATTTAAAAAAGCGTTGCTGATCTCGAAAATATGCGACATATCGTCTTTAATAATAATCAGGTTCAGAACACTTTTGCCAACCACAGATTCCATGTACTCCTTAATACCTTCATCTTCGCCATCAAAAGTTACTACATTGATGCGGGCATCAATCTCATTTAATAAATGCCGGGCTGCTTCCCAGTTACCAATATGTGCAGTTAACAATAAGCCTCCTTTTTTCAGGGATGCGATGTGATGTAAATTGTTGATTCCATCAAAATCAAAGGTAAATTTATTAGGGATGCCTGACATGATAACAACCTTATCAATTAAGCTTTGCCCTAATAGGTTATAGTTTATGTAAACTTTATAAATAGATTTTAATATATTGTAATTAAATCTTTCATGAAAGTAATTGAACGTGCTTTTAGTAGATTTATACGAGAATATTAAATAATATAACGTAACAAAACGAAGCAAAAGATACGCGGGTAAAACTCCTCCTGTCTTTAAAACAAAAATAAAAATCCCATAGCCCAAAGGCTTACCTTTTGATTTGCCTTTCCATGACGACATTACACCAGTTCTTTTTTACTGCTAGAGATCACATAATCGTAAAAATCCTGGAATGTCACAATATTTATAAAATCTTCTGGCTTTACTTTAAATGGGAAATTACTTTCTATTACAACAACAAGATCAATATAATCCAGGCTATCAAGGTCAAGCGTTTCCTTTAAATTGGCATCCGGAAGCATTTTATCGGCATCAATTTCAAATTCTTCAGCCAAAAAGCTATTTATCTTTTCAATAATCTCTTCATTCTGCATAGCGGTGTGGGTTTAATTTAGTTTTTTAATTATTAGGGATGAATTTGTTCCTCCAAAACCAAAGGAGTTAGATAAAAATATATTTATTTTTTTTTCAATAGTTTTTTTTGCGATGTTCAGTCTGGCCGAATCTTCATCGGGGGTTTCGAAATTGATATTCGGGGCAACAAATGAGTTTTTCATCATCAACATTGAATAAACAATTTCACTTGCCCCGGCCATCCAGCATTCGTGTCCGGTCATTGATTTGGTTGAGCTAACTAACGGATTGCCCCCGCCAAAAACTTCGTAAATGGCTTTGGCTTCGCTTGCGTCACCGGCTGGGGTAGATGTTGCGTGCGCATTGATATAATCAATTTCGGTGGCATTTAAGCTGGCATCTTTTAATGCCATTGAAAGGGAACGTACCGGCCCCTCTACAGTAGGATTTGATATATGGGCTCCGTTTGATGAAAACCCATAGCCTATTACCTCGCCGAGTATAGTTGCACCTCTTTTGATTGCCGACTCAAGGCTTTCTAAAATCACTGTTGCTGCGCCGCCACTGGGCACAAGCCCGTCTCGGCCTATATCAAACGGACGAGAAGCTTTAGATGGATCTGACTCATTAATTGAAAATGCCGACAGGGCATCAAAGCTACCCATAGCAAATTGATTGATCTCTTGAGCACCACCGCAGATAATGCAATCCTGCAGGCCTGCTTTTATAAATTGATAAGCCACCCCAATTGAATGCGACCCGCTGGCGCAAGCTGCACTAATGGTGAAGTTTATTCCTTTTAACTTAAATATGGTAGCCAGATTCATTGTTACCGTTGAATTCATGGTTTGAAACACTGCACCAGAGCCCATCATCATTGTGTTCTTTTTCTCACGGACAATATCCGTAGCATCAATAACAGCCTTTGCAGAGCTATCATTACCATATAGTATTCCTACCTCATTTTGATTAAGGTAATCCTGATCAATACCGGCTTGTGCTAATGCCTCGAGTGTAGCAACATAAGCGTATTCGCCTTGCTCAGGAAGCATAATACGTGAACGCCGGTCTAAAAGTTCTTTTAAATTTGGCTTTTTAACAAATCCGGTCAGGCCTGAGCGGTAGCCAAACTCCTTACGCTCCTTATCCAGAATTATACCTGACAGCCCTTTATAAAGGGAATTGCTTACCTCATCAAGATTTTCCCCTATGCATGAATATATGCCTATACCGGTAATTACAACCCTATTCATATGCCGTAACCTCGCTCTTTATTATTTTAGATGTCATAAGTATACCAAAGTAAATTAGCATTTAAAACAATTTAATGCTATAATTATGTTGATCATTATGTTTTCAGGAATACAGGCCTCCATTGACAGATAATATTTCGCCGGTAATATAGGCAGCTTCCGATGATGCCAAAAAGCCAACAGCATGCGCTACTTCTTCCGATGTGCCAAATCTTTTAACGGGAATCATGGATCTTAACTCTTTTTCAT
>JAQBOK010000135.1 GCA_028288085.1 Mucilaginibacter sp. | reverse complement strand
ATTGCGAGCGATAGCGCGGCAATCGCAAACTTGCATATTCGCCCTGTAGCTCACGATTGCTTCGTATCCTCGCAATGACAAGACTGCGAGTTGTGTTGATGGAATTATTTGCTGTTCTGTCCGTCCGGTAAGGAGTGTAACAAGGTTTCGGACGGACGGTATTACGATGGGTTAACGATGATGGATGCCAGGTTTGCGGCTTTAATAATCCGGTCGGCTTTTTGGAACGAGATACCCAACTGTGCGCCTATTTCCCTCAGGCTTTTGCCTTCGGCATGCATGGCGGTCACCTGCTCGGTATATTCGCTGTTTGCGGTTCTCTTTATCTTGCGCAGGTGGTCGGCCTCCACACCATGCCCGGTAAATTCATATTGCAGAAAGTTGAAGGGCTTGTTGATCTCGCATACACAAACATTGTTGCTGTCATACACCTGGTTGGTATTGCGCTGTTTTATCTGCTTAAGGTATCGCGTGCTGTTGCTGTTCACGCTTTCGCCAATGGTAAAAGCACTATCGCAAAAGTTCATCAGCATTTTGCTGCCTTGCAGGTCATTGCGGGTAATCTCTAAGGTAAGGTCTCGTTTTGGGGTATGTGCCAGTGCCAGTATGCTTAAGCCGTAGCGGTTCTTTAATGCTTTCATGTGTTTCATTAATGGCAAAGCATCTTTTGCTTTTTCATTCTCGCCACGCAGGTAGGTAAGGTTATCTATCACTACTACCTTGGTGCCGGTTTGTACTATTGACCTTTCTAAACAGGCACTCAGGTATTCGTCAAAATCCTTAAAGCCGGGAGGCATATCGCTATCAGGATTTAATTCGGCACGGTAAAAGTTATTGCTGAATTGGTAATGATCGTGGTAGTCTACCGAGTACCTTGCTTCAAATTGTTTTTCAGACAGCTCAAAATCACAGTATAATACAGGTTGTGCTTTGGCCTCGCAGGTAAAGGGATGAATGGTGGTGCCCGTGCTTATGGCATTGGCTATTTGCACCGCCAGTATAGATTTACCAAGGTTGCTATCGGCAAACAAGATGCATAGCTCACCCTCGTACCAAAACTTGCCAAATAGCATTTTAGGCACGGGTCGCAAATTGGCTTGCTGCAACCAGGTATTGGCAGTTTGAATGATGAATAATTCCTCGTCATCAGCAAAAACATCCATGTCATAAGTGGAGGAAGAGACAGCTGCAGGTGGGTAAACACTGCCTGTGGCAGATTGGTTGTGTGGTAACATAAGGGTTAGTTATTGAATTATATTATAAAGTTTTTGAATTGCGTTGTGAGTATTTGCCTGCGCAAATAAGAAAATACCCCTCTTATAGCCATTTATATACTATAAAGGCTTTTATCTTCTTTTTGAAGACCTGCTTAGATTATGATTTGTTGTACCGTCCGTCCGATAAGTAGTGTAACACAATAGCGGACGGACAGAATTGGATTAAAGCAAACAGCTTAGAGGGTGATGTTCATTACAAATATACAGGTTAATATTTAATTGTAAAGATGTATCTGTATAAATAGTTTGTAAGGGGTTGGAGGTGAGGGGGATTATTTTTTGTTTGCGGGAGGCAACGTGATAGATGACACATGGCAGTAATTTAATGCCAGCGTGACATTGCTATATTAACAAGAAGTTAATAGTTTATATAAAGGAGAAAAGTTGTGTCTAATTGGCGGATTATCAGCCTGTAATATCCCGTTATTATTGTTGGCTTTGGTTTTGCTATTTGTTTGACAAAAGTTTTTTTTAGATGAGTAATGACGATACTAACCATCCAATCAAGATTGGTCATATAGGCGGAGATTTTATTTATAGTAACAATCAAAAGGGAGGTATTACAGGAAACATCAATAATCCTAATAAAGACCCGAATAAAAAACGCTTTTATAAAAAGTTGGGATTCTTAATTACAATTTTCGCTTCCCTAATTGGCATATTAACCTATTTTGGAATAAAACCATATATCAAACCAGAAACTAATCACATCTCACATATAAAAGCAAGCGGAAAGCCGGATAGTCAAATTTTCAACCATAAGATTGCTTCTGATCGTGATTCTAACAATTTACAGTCAAAACATCGAATCAGCAGGATTCAATTAACGAAACAAAAAAGAAAGATGAACCAGGACGAGAAACAGGAACCAATTTCAATAGACAAAGTGGCAAGAGACGTGGTAATTTCCAACAACCAAACTGGAGGCATTACTGCCCATACAGTAATTGTTGGAAATCCTAAACCAGAACTCAGGCATTTGAACCAAGAAGATAAAGATCGTTTAAATGTAATAGCATCCGAAGGCAATATCATGATTTGGAGATCAATGAATGACGAAGAATGTATAAATTATAGCGAGGAAATTATTAGTTATTTAAAGTCTATTGGTCGGAACAATTTACAACTAAGTGTATATGGCCAAATGTTTGGTGCACAAAGTCCGCGTTTTAATTTAGCCTCCAACGGCAATGATTTTACGCTTACTGTATCAGTCCAGTAATTGATTTTAGTACAGCACTTTTTGTCCTCCAAACTGGCACAAGGTACTGTTATAAAAGGCACGAGTAGCTTTTACGCTTAGGCCTGCCCGTCATGCTCGCTCCAGTTGGGGCTGGCATAATAATCGCTGGTTACGCTAAATCAATCCCTGCTTGACCTAACACGTAACTGCAGGGTTGGGGAACTAA
The DNA here is from genome assembly GCA_028288085.1 of Mucilaginibacter sp. Classification (GTDB taxonomy): domain Bacteria; phylum Bacteroidota; class Bacteroidia; order Sphingobacteriales; family Sphingobacteriaceae; genus Mucilaginibacter. The sequence goes on along the minus strand of JAQBOK010000135.1, from coordinate 1,959 downwards.
AGGCTAAATAGAAATCACGAGTAGCTTTTGCGCTCAGGCTTGCCCGTCTCTCTCGTGCCAGCTGGAGAAAACATCAGATTTGCTTAATTCTCCGACCTGGTTTTTTGTAGAGATAATATCAAACCTAAAATGGTTAGGTTTCTCCAAAGTGTAAGTGTAATTATGCAAACTGCAATAATATCATAGAAAAACAAAAAAAATAAATTTTGATCACGAAGAATTAATTTAGATACATATCCAATCATAGCAATGACAATTAATGATTTAATAGCATTCTTAAGAAGTGTGATAGTTTTGAAATATAATGGAGTTGAAAAAAAAATGTCAAATAGAGGAACTAAATGTTGGTTTTCATCGGTTGGAATTTGAGCTCCTGTTTTAAAGGTTACTAGTATGGTAAGAAGAGTCAAGATAAATCCAGCAAAAGTTAGGGATATTGTTGAAAGGTCACCAGTTATTGATAACAAAACTCCAACCTTTGGAAGTGAAAATTTATAATGAATATAGCAGCAATAGACTACCGACGAAATTAAAATCGAAAGAGTGTAATCTATAATTAAAGCTTTTTTAAAATACCAGTCAAGCATTATAACGGTCATTTAAAAATGTGTCAAAATGGACTTTAACCAATTCGTAAACTGCTGAAGGTTTAATCGTTTGGTTAAGATTTATTGGAATAGAAATCTCAGACTTAGTATTAAAAAGGTCGAATTTTTTAACATCCCCGCTCGCATCTTGGAAATTTATGACAAATTTATCAAAGGCATCCGAATTATTCGGTTTGTCAAGCTTTTTAAGAATATGTTTTAAGCCTGTTAACATTCCGGAATTAGTTGATGGTTTATTTGCTTTTTTACCCTTCCTCTGAAAAAAAGCTTCTATTCGAATAAACTCAGGTTGTAATTTAGTAAGTAAAGTTCCCCATTCAGAAAGGAAACCTTTGGCATCATTGTCCATTTCTGAATATTTCTTACTTTCAATTTTTATGTCAAAATCAAAAACACCTGCAAGCCCGTTTATAGTTTCATCAATATTGCTTTCCAGCATCATTCCGGCAGCTAAAGATTTGCTTAAATGCAAATATTCTGTTGACATAGCTCGGAAATAATATTCAATATCAGTCATACGTGGCCCATTATCATTGAACTCCACGCATACAACTGCTGTAGGACGCTTCATATCAATGAAAAAATGAGTAACATCTGTGAACTCCCCAATATTTTTATCGAATGGTACCAAATCTATTGACCCAGTTGGTTTCAATAAAGGCTGTTTTCCACTCCTTATAAGCGCCATGCTAAATTTCAAACGTCTTTCTAATGGCTCGTAACTGTTGTGATTTATATATAACTGACGTGAGGGTTCATTTTTTCTGTTTTTAAATCGGTCGAATATTATAATGTTGTTTTGGCTTCGTTGAAATCTAATTGCCTCTACGATTTTTAGAATTATTTGATTACTGCTTAAACTCGAATGCTCTTTTAATGGGGTAAATAGCATAGTCATAAAATTAAATCTTACTAATTCAAGATCATCTATTTTCTTTTCCTGTTCAGAATCCATAAATATTAGGCAATGTTAAATTGTGCAATGATCGGTGTAGGGTTGGTTTGCAATTGATTGGTTACAAATATATAAACAATATATTTGTAAATATTACCGTGAAAACACCGGATTTTCGTTCCCCATGCTGGGGCACGCACGCTTCGCTCTTGTTGGTGTTGTCCCCCGCCTCCGCAAGCATCCGTCCTGCATGTGCCGTGTCCGCCTTGCATAGTTACAAGGTAACGGACGGACAGGAAAATCTATTTAAGTATACGCGACATGCGTGCGCCAGCACAGGGAGCATTCATTTATATTCAATAATTAAAAAGTTAAACCACTAAATACCCGTATGGAAGAAACAAGAAGAAACGCACCGCGACCAAAAACGGGTCATTACATTATCAAACACGAATT
>JAQBOK010000127.1 GCA_028288085.1 Mucilaginibacter sp. | reverse complement strand
AATTTCCTTATCCTGGATGAGCCTACCAATGATTTGGATATTGATACGTTAAATGTACTGGAGGAGTTTTTGACCAACTACACAGGTGTTTTAATGCTGGTATCGCATGATCGTTATTTGTTAGATAAGCTAACCGACCAGTTATTTATTATGGAAGGCGAAGGGCATGTTAAAATATTTAATGGCAACTATTCATCCTACCGTTATGAACAGGAAATAGCCAAACAACAAGCAAAAAGCAATTCTGTAATTGAAAAAATAGAGCAAAAAACTCAGCCTAAAAAAAGCAAACTAAGCTTTAAAGAAATAAAAGAATTAGAAGGGCTGGACAAGGAAATTGCGTTTGTTGAAAATAAGATAAAGGTATTAACTGAAGAACTTAATTCGGGGAAGCTTGATAATTCGCAATTAATCGACATCGCACGACAAATAGCTGGTTTAAACGACGAATTGGATAGTAAAAGCATCCGATGGATAGAATTAACGGAACTGAAAGAATCATAAAATGAAGGTCTCTGATATTATTGCTTCAGTAGGTGTTATTATATTACTAATAGCATTCCTTTTAAATTTATATAAAAAGCTCCCTGCCGAAAGTAAAACATATAGCTTATTGAATTTTATTGGCGCTATAGTATGTTGCTATGCATCCTATATGGTAAAATTTTATCCCTTTGTTATACTGGAAGGCATTTGGGCTGCTTTTGCCTTAGTGTCATTTTTTAAAGTTCCACGTGGAACATCGGGTAATTGAACGTAATTTTGAATGTTCCACGTGGAACATGGAGGTAAAATGTTTAAGAAATATAATGTAATTGTTGTTGGCGCTGGCCATGCTGGCTGTGAAGCAGCTGCGGCTGCAGCAAACTTGGGCTCATCGGTACTACTGATTACTATGAATATGGGGACCATAGCACAAATGAGTTGCAACCCGGCTATGGGTGGGGTTGCCAAAGGACAAATTGTACGCGAGATAGATGCAATGGGTGGCTATTCAGGCATTATAGCAGATAAAAGCACTTTGCAATTCAGAATGCTTAACCTATCAAAGGGCCCGGCTATGTGGAGTCCCCGTGCACAAAATGACAGAGCCCGCTTTGCAGAAGAATGGCGCCTGGCATTAGAGAGAACCCCCAATGTTGATTTTTGGCAAGATACGGTTACCTCCCTTCTGGTTAAAAACAATACCATACAAGGCGTACGTACCTCTATGGGTATCGAGATAGAATGCGATGCTGTAGTACTCACAAACGGAACATTTTTAAATGGTGTAATACATATAGGCGAGAAAAAGTTTGGAGGTGGTCGTACCGGCGAAAAAGCAGCTACTGGTTTAACCGAGCAATTGGTGGAATTGGGTTTTGAATCTGGCCGTATGAAAACCGGCACTCCCCCACGGGTTGACGGCCGCACATTAAATTATAGTGTAATGGAAGAACAATGGGGAGACGAGAATCCCGGAAGATTTTCCTATACCGATGTGAAACGCTCTACTGACCAACGTTGCTGCTGGATAACCTACACCAATAGCCAGGTGCACGAAGCCCTCAAAGAAGGATTTGAAAAGTCCCCTATGTTTACCGGCCGTATCAAGGGATTGGGGCCGAGGTATTGCCCTTCAATAGAAGATAAGATCAACCGCTTTGCAGAACGCGAAAGGCACCAGATATTTGTGGAACCCGAAGGTTGGAATACAGTAGAAATATACGTTAATGGGTTCTCAACCTCTCTACCCGAAGATGTGCAGTATAAAGCTTTAACGCTAATCCCAGGGTTTGAAAAGGCAAAAATGTTTAGACCGGGATATGCTATTGAATATGACTACTTCCCGCCCACCCAGCTTGGCCTCACTTTAGAAACCAAATTGGTAAGCAATCTTTATTTTGCCGGGCAGATAAATGGCACAACCGGTTACGAGGAGGCAGCATCGCAAGGCTTCATTGCCGGCATCAACGCGCATCAAAAAATACATGACCTGCATGAGTTGATCATGAAAAGATCTGAATCATATATAGGTGTACTGATAGATGACCTGGTTACCAAAGGAACCGAAGAGCCCTATCGTATGTTCACATCAAGGGCCGAGCATCGCTTGCTATTACGCCAGGATAATGCGGATATTCGTTTGAGCCCGATTGGTTATCAACTTGGATTGATAAACGAGGAGCGAATAGACAAGGTAAACCAAAAGGTAAAAAACTCGGACAGCCTGGTTGCATACACCAGAAGCGTCTCTACAGAGGCTGCAAATATGAACCCGATGCTGGAAGAATTGGGAACCTCTCCTCTTTCACAAAATGTAAAATTATTTAATTTACTAAGCAGGCCACAGGTTGCATTTTCTGATATTCGTAAAGTTGACCAGAATTTAGATAACTTACTTTTAAAGTACGATAAAGAAACTATTGAGCAGGCTGAAATAAAAATCAAATATGAGAGTTACTTTGAAAAGGAATTAGACATTGTAGAAAAGATGAAGAAGATGGAAGATAAGGAAATCAACCCTGAGTTCAACTATCAAAATCTTGTTTCGCTTTCAAAAGAAGCAAGGGAAAAATTGATGAAGATAAAACCGCGTACTTTAGGGCAAGCCTCCAGGATATCGGGTGTATCGCCATCCGACATCTCTGTTTTAATGGTCCATATTTCAAGATAGCATATAACTAATTGATAATCAATGTCTTTAATATGAAATATAGTTCATTTTTAAAATTGCCATTAAATCAATTATTTTTATTTCTGAATAATAATCTTCATCAAAACATAAAAATCGTTTATAAGGCTTAAAATGAGGTTAAATAAAGGGGCGGCTTATTTCTGCAAAAATTTACTGTATTTAATTATTGTCTCTGTCATATTCAGCTGCGCCAGTCAGCAAAAGCCTCAGGGCGGACCAAGGGACCGTACACCTCCAAAATTGTTGAAAGCTACTCCGCCCAACATGACAAGGAATTTTACTGCTAAACAGATCCGTCTCGACTTTGATGAGTTTTTTTCTCTAAAGAATCCTTTCCAGGAAATTACGTTAAGTCCGGCGCAGGAAAAACTACCTTCTTATAAGGTGAGCAAAAAATCAATTGTTGTCGACTTTAAAGATTCGCTCCAAAAAAACACCACGTACGTAATCAACTTTGGCAAAGCTATCGCGGATGTCAATGAGGGAAACATTGTACCAAACTTTACCTATGTTTTTTCCACAGGCAGCCATATCGACTCTTTAAGCGTATCTGGTTCGGTACAAAACATCTTGACGCAAGAAAAAGAAAAGGATGTTACCGTGATGCTTTTCCCGATCAAACAGGATACGCTGTTCGGTAAAAAGAAACCTACCATATTTGCAACTACCGACTCATCGGGAAATTTCTCTTTAAACAATTTGCATGACGGGGATTACCGTATATACGCCTTAAAGGAAACCGCACCCAATAAAATATATGATAATGATAATGAGTTGATCGCTTTTCAGAAAGAGCCTGTTCATTTAAGAAAGGACACAACAGGCATCCACTTAAATCTGTTTAAACAAGACCCGGATAAATTCAGATTAGTTGACCGGCGATTTGACCCTGATGGAAAAATGTTCTTTACTTTTAACAAAGGTATTAATAACCCTTCAGTAAAAATATTGTATCCCCCGGCCATGGATCAGCAAAAAATACTAAATTTTAACAAAACAAGGGATACCGCCTTAATTTATATGCGAAGTATGGATTTTGATTCTATCCGTGTTTCTTTTTTAGACAATAATAAACCCCTTGATACTATAAATCTAAGAAAGGGCCGTAAAGAAGCATTTGACAGAACCATAGGCTTGCAATTCAACACCACAGCCGATGGCAGACTTAAGCCCAATACCGACCTTACGGTGACATCCAACATGCCAATTGAAAGTTTTGACACCGCAATTATCACTTTAAATGAAGATTCAGTTAATGTGTCTAACTACACCTTGATTAAAGACACCACTGATCTGAGAAAATTAACGCTTCAATATAAATGGAAAGCTAATAGCAAATACCAGCTAATATTCAACGATGGATCCATCACCGACATATATGGCGATAAAAACAAAAAGATCCTTAAAATTTTCCAGGTTGATAAGGTTGATAATTATGGATTGTTAAGTTTGAAGATCACTGTGCCCGACACCTCTAAAGCTTATGTGGTTGAACTCCTTAACGATCTGAAAAAAGTAATACATACCGATGCGATAACAAAAAACGCTATACTCACCTATAAAAACTATCCGGTGGGTAAATACAATGTTAGAATTGTATACGACAGCAACCGCAATGGCAAATGGGATAGCGGTAACGTAAAACAGAGAAAGCAGCCCGAAAACATATGGCTGTATACCAAAATTATTACGCTTCGGTCAAATTGGGAAGCGGAAGAACCTATTGATATTCCGAAAGAGGTTAATCCTTAAACCAGCCGGAATACATGATATAATTATCGGGCAGTTTTTTGAGCATTTCCATTTGCTCATCTGTAAGTGCTTTTATTTTTTTTGCAGGTGTGCCGGCATATAAATAGCCAGACTCACAAATTGTTTTTTCCAACACAACGGACCCCGCCCCTATTATAACGAACTCTTCAACAATAGCATGGTCCATTACAATAGCGCCCATGCCAATTAGCACATGGTCATGAAGCGTACAGCCGTGCACCAGGGCATTATGGCCTATTGATACTGAATTACCTATATTGGTTGGCGCACGCAAGTAGGTAGCGTGTATGACAACACCATCCTGTATGTTGGTATTGTTACCTATCCTAATGTAATACACATCGCCACGTATAACCGCGTTGAACCAAACTGAGCAGTTATCGCCCATGGTAACATCTCCCACTATAGTGGCATTTTCGGCAATAAAGCATTCCTTACCCCATACGGGGCTTTTATCTTTCACAGAGAGTATAACAGGCATCTTTTAATTATTGAATTATCGATTTACTGAATTATTGATTTAAATTTTTTTTATGTTTGATCCAAATTAGCGGAAATAGCTCAGCTGGTAGAGCATCAGTTTCCCAAACTGAAGGCCGCGGGTTCGAATCCCGTTTTCCGCTCATTTAATTTACTTCTATTTCTGCCTTTATTTTCTTCAAAGCCATTTTTGCTTCGATTGGGTACTCGTCAAAGCTTTCAAATACTTTATTTAATTCATCCTTGCTACAACTAATAAATTTCTTGTAGTAAAAATCGATCATTCTATCTTGCTCTCTCATTTTCTCCGCATTCGAGCCATTCAACAATATTTTTATAGCCTCTCGGTTAACAAGACAATAGATTACCAACAATAATAAAGCAAGCGGATTAACAGTCAATGACTCAAAGCCATTCGATTCATTTGATATACCTGCTTTAAATATTTCCGAGGTAAAATTTATAATATTAAGTGCTGATAAAAACATGGCCATCAACATCAAAATAGTTGCTTTGCCAGGTCTGACGAGCAACACCGCAAAAGCGATAATCCAAACAATAAATGCCAGATAATTATTTATGGAAAGAACGTATCCATATTGAAAATGCTCATAAACGGCCCTAACACTTAGAAAACCGAGCACAATTAAAAAAACTAAATCAGTATATTTATTTAATTTCGACATAAGGCTAACTATATTTTTAAAAATAGCTCTTAAAACACCGTATCATGCAATTCCTCAGCATGAACCGGGTAATCCGTCGTATAATGCAATCCCCGGCTCTCCTTTCTCAACATAGCCGATTTCACCACGATATAGGATACCTGTATCAGGTTACGCAATTCGCATAGCTTAACTGATA
>JAQBOK010000126.1 GCA_028288085.1 Mucilaginibacter sp. | reverse complement strand
TTAACGGTACCAAAAACGCGGATTGCTTCATTGGTTCGAATTCTGTCCAGTCTGGGGAGCAAATGCAAAAAAGCCTTTAACTTAACTGTTAAGGGCTTTTTTGTTTTAGGTGGGATATTGGGCTTTAAACCTTGCATGCGCGGCGTATCAATATCATCTCACCAACCCTTTTACATGTTCGGGCAAAGCTTTTGAACTGTAGCCAATTCCGCCACGAAAAACTAATTCAATATTTTCTATATCTTCTATAACCTCTTCAGTTTTACCGGATACAATCATCAGGTCGGCCATTTTACCTATTTATATGCTGCCCAGCTCCTTATCAATTTTTAAAAATTTCGCTCCGTTAATCGTCGCCATTCTAAATCGCGGGCCCCTAATCCTCAACAACGGTTATTTTTGCTAAAGTCATGTTTAAAAAGTATCTTACTATTTCGCTCAATATAGTCGCCCGATATAATCAAATATGGATGATTAGGCGAATACCCTGCGTAATGGCTTCTTACAATTATTTTGTCGTTAACTTTCAGGCTATTTAGCTGCTGAAAATCCTTAGGACTAAACTGCATCATGTATTCTTCGCCATTAATGCTGACTATAAGCCATTTTGGCCCTGATGATTTCCCGTTTGCGCGCTGAAAAGTAAGAGAGGTTACCACGGCCTCCATATTGGTGAAAGCCTTTATGTACTTCCTTATTTTATCAGCACTGGCATGCACCTTTTTACCTTCAGGAGAAACCTCCCATTCTTTGAACTTTATACCGTCAGGAGAAGCCTCCCATTTTTTCATATCGTCCCGGGCGGCTTTCTTGTTAGCAATAGCAAGCGGCTTTGGGGACGGCTTAGTTTCATTTTTAATTTCACTATTAGCAAATACTAGTCCGCTCACCACAACCAGCGGTAAGATCAGCACATAGATGGCTTTTTTCATATGTTTCATATCCTTTCAATTGATTCAGCGAATCTAGTTTGATATTTTTCGGATTGAGTGATTTGGATTGTAAATAAAAGTGTAAATTTTGTAAATAAATCGTAAATAGTATTTGATAGCCGAAATAGTTGAATTAAAGCTACTCACTCCGATTTCCCAAATAATCGTAGAATACCCACACTGTCCAGCATTTACCGATTTGCCCTTATTTTTTGCCTCAAAATTGGGACATTTGAAAGGTTGATAACCCAAAATACATTTAAATCAATTTGTGGATGCCCTTCAAATTACTAAAGAAATCTAAACCTTCATACAAAAGAAAACTTGGCGCAATACTCATCAAGATAGATTTCTGCTGAATACCTGGTAACCAAAAGGAATAATCCTTGACCGCGATGTGTTCAAGGATTATTCCTTTAAGATATTTTCCGGTTATAACGGTGAACCGCCAGATATCGTTAATCTCCTTCTTCAGTATCGCTCTCTGCTTCAGCTTTTTTATTTTCTTCCAGCAAGTTTGTGCCGATAGGGTGAATTGCCAGCAGTTTGGCAAACCAGGCCAGGTTCGTGGTCATATAACGTATGCTTTTATTGGTATACAAATAGCGCTCCCCACCGGCTTCCACATAGTCTTTTTCGCCACCAGCTTTCCCCACCCAGTAAGCGTTGACGTTAGGTGGTATAGTAAAGCCGACCTCCTGCAGCGCCCAGAGTACTTGTGCGGCGCAGCTATGGGCACCGTCCTCATTGCCGGTTATGAGGCAACCGCCAATTTTGTTATAGGGCATATACTGCCCATTATCCTTGCTGCTCAGATTTTCGTCGCGAAATATAGCATCGAGGCGTTCAATCAATTTTTGAGCAGTGGATGCCAGGTGCCCCATCCAGATAGGCGTAGCGACTACGAAAATATTGCATGCTTTTATTTTTTCCAGTATCATCGGCCATTCATCCCCACCGCCTTCATCAGCAGAATTACCCGTTAGCACATTATAATCATTGAGCCTTAGCACTTCTGTTTCAAAGTCAATCTCTCTTAATTGCCTGGCGGCTTTCTCAGCCAGCGCCTCCGTATTTGAGAAGTGAGGCGAACGCTTTAATGTGCAGTTGATGAACAGTGCTTTCATGGTAGTTATTTAAAATAAAAACAGGTTTGCAACGCGATATGTTTTTGCTTTACCGGTTAAAATCGAAAATAGCGGCATTTTCATTCTTTTTACCCAATATCATATCATGAATAATCTCCGCGGCAATTACACTAAATGTGATACCGTTACCACCAAAACCTAAGGCAAAGTAGGTGTTTGGGCGTTCGGGAATACAGCCTATATAAGGCAATCCGTCCCTGGTGACAGCGAATGCACCAACCCAGCTAAAATCAGCCTTTAACGGAATATGCGGCATTTTTTTACGGAAGGCAGCGACAAGTTGAGCGGTCTTTTTTGAAATGATGTGGGGTGCAATGTGCGGATGATGATAGGGGTCATCCCGGCCGCCGATCAGAATGCGATTTTCGTTCACCACCCGGAAATACATATAAGGGGTAGCCGTTTCCCATATCAGGCTTTTTCGGTACCAAAAATATTCTTTTGGCAACGGCTCGGAAACCAGCGCATAGGTTGAATGGATATCCCCAATCTTTTTCGGCACATATTTCAGGCTTTCATATCCGCAAGCGATAATCAGTTTTTTCGCTTCTACCTTAAGGCCATTCTTGATTTGAAGGGTGACGCCACGTTTATGGTGTTGAATGTCCTGCACCCCGGTGTTATTATAAACCTGGTGACCTTGCCTGCAAAAGTCCCTAAACAAGGCATGCGTCAGCATGTAAGCATCCACTTCACCGCCATCCTCGCTGAGAACTGCTGCGGGCATTTCGAAGCCAAACTTATTGGCAATATCTTTCCTTTCGAGCCACTCAATTTCAAAATTGTACTTGCGCCGCAAAGTATATTCCTTTTTCAGGTTGGTTACGTGTGTGCCAAAACTGGCGTATTGCAGGCTTGGTACCCTATGAAAATCAAATTTTGGTTTTAAAGACTTGCATAACCCTTCAATACTGTAGATGGCATCGCGGCACAATCGATAACTTTTTACAGCATTTTCTTCGCCCACAAAAGTCCTGAGCACCGTTAGCGGGGTATCAATCTCATACTGTAAAAATGCTGTACTCGCCGCGGTGCTACCCATCCCTACATGTCTTCTATCTAAAACAACCACGCTTAAACCTGCGTTACGCAGGTGCCAGGCTGTCAGCGCAGCGCTGATACCCGCCCCCATGATGACGACATCCACTCGAAGATTTGCACTAAGTGAGGGATATTGCGCCACTATGCCGTCTTTTATTAACCAATATGGAAGCTGTTCGTAAAGTTGCATGTAAGGGTTTATTACATCATAGGTTCGAATTTGTTTTATTGTGGCTGTGTATGAAACTTTCGCCAGGAATTTTACCTATTGTTTTGCTGTAACTTATCCTGAACAACTCAGTCCCCTCTGCTTCCTGATCGTTGCAACGTGTTTGATTACCCGCCATCTTATAAACCAACCAGAAAAGATTCGTGAATGGGCTACCAGGATCGCCAACGAGGGATTTTTATTTATTACCTGGAAAAGGCTAAATATTTCATTCTTGATTAAACATTTACTTTAAACGGATTGTTCATCCATTATAAATTAACCATAGTGAAAAAACTGGACAATTCTTGTGATGCGGCTAGTGGTCATTCATCCGGTGGCACCACCCGTCGTAACTTTTTATCGCAAATTGGTTTAGCAAGCGCTGGAATAACGCTCGCGCCGCTGTTAACTTCTGTAAAGGAAGTCGAACCTGAACTCCCGGATGCAGCACCTGCCGAAATTACTACCATCCACCTGACTATAAATGGCAAAAAGCAGGCGCTTGACCTCGACTCGAGGGTAACATTGCTGGATGCTTTACGGGAAAAGCTGTCATTACCCGGTAGCAAAAAAGGCTGCGATCACGGACAATGCGGTGCCTGTACGGTATTGGTCAATGGCCGGCGTATCAATTCCTGCCTGACATTGGTAGCCATGTGCGACGGCGCAGAAGTAACCACTATTGAAGGATTGGCGCAAGATGATCGGCTGCATCCCATGCAGGAAGCATTTCTAAAGCACGATGGTTTCCAATGTGGTTATTGCACGCCCGGCCAGATCTGTTCGGCAGTTGGATTGGTGAAAGAAGCCCACGCGCATACTGATGCCGAGATCAGGGAGCTGATGAGCGGGAATATATGCAGGTGCGGCGCTTATCAAAATATACTTGCGGCTATTAAAGAAGTTCAAAACGCATAACCCGGAAAGACATGGAACCATTCAAATTTATACGGGTGCAGGATGATCAATCTGCTATTCGTGCTGCTTTAACCATCGGAACAAAATTCATTGCCGGCGGTACCAATATGCTCGACCTAATGAAGCTAAACATAGAAGCTCCCAAACAGGTTGTTGACATCAATAAACTATCGCTTTATCAGATTGAAGAATTACCAAACGGTGGCATCCGTATAGGTGCGCTCGTTAAAAACAGCGACCTGGCTTACCATCCTGTCATCATAAAAAAATACCCGGTATTGTCAGAGGCTTTGCTTTCCGGCGCTTCGCCACAGCTAAGAAACATGGCTTCGGTGGGTGGCAACCTGATGCAGCGCACACGTTGTCCTTATTTTTACAATACAGATTTCGCCTGTAATAAGCGAGTTCCGGGTTCTGGCTGTGCCGCTATCGATGGCTATAACCGAAACAATGCAATTCTTGGAACAAGCGATAAGTGTATAGCTACGCATCCTTCAGACATGTGTGTTGCGATGGCTGCTTTGGGAGCTATTATTAAGGTACAGGGGCCAAAAGGCTTAAGAACAATTCCTTTTAATGAATTTCATTTACTACCCGGTCAAACGCCGCATTTGGAACATAGCCTCAGACAAGACGAACTGATCACCCATGTAGAAATCCCGCCAATCCCTTATGCAACAAGATCACATTACCTAAAAGTGCGTGACAGGACCTCATACGAATTTGCGCTGGCATCCGCAGCGGTAATTTTGGATATACAAAATGGCCGCATACAGCATGCCCACGTGGCGTTAGGTGGTGTTGGTACTAAGCCATGGCGTGCAGTATTGGCTGAAAAAGTATTGACAGGCGCAGTAGCCAATGAACAAACTTATCGCACCGCCGCCGAAGCTACCCTGAGCCAGGCAAAAGGCTTTAAAGACAATACATTTAAAATTGAACTGGCCAAACGCACCCTCGTTCGTGCCTTAACCATCACAGGAGGCATGTCATGAACCCATCAATAGGAAAACCGATAGACCGTGTTGATGGTAAGTTGAAAGTTACCGGTGCGGCAACTTATGCTGCTGAGTTCCCCATCAAAAACCTCGCCTATGGGGTAAGTATAACCAGTACCATCACCAAAGGCCGTATCAAAAATATTGATACCCGCCAGGCACAGAAAATGCCGGGGGTAATCGGTATCATGACCAGTGAAAATTCCATGCAATTACATTACCCGGCAGGGTCCGATCCGGGCAATGGTAAGTTTGCAGAGAAGGACCTTTTACCCCTGCAAAATGACCGCATATTTTACGGTGGTCAGCACGTCGCGATCGTAGTCGCTGAAACATTCGAACAGGCGGAACAAGCTGCGGCTTTAGTTAAAGTGGAATATGATCAACAACCGGCTGCGATAGGATTTGAAAAAAATATTGCCTCAGCCTACAAACCTGCATCCGGTTTGGGTGGTGCCGAAACACAAATAAAAAGAGGTGATGCGGAAATGGCATTGCAAACGGCAGCCGTGAAAACGGATGAAACTTATACTACCCCGGTTTATCATCACAATGCGATGGAACTACATGCCACTATAGCACAGTGGGATGGCGATAAACTCACGGTTTATGATGCCACGCAATCGGTTATGGGCGTTAAAGGTTTACTGACCGCAACTTTAGGCATCCCCTCAGAAAAAGTACAGGTGTATGCTTTATATATCGGCGGCGGCTTTGGTTCAAAAGGCTTTACCTGGGCAAATACGCTACTTGCGCCAATGGCCGCTAAACAGTTCGATAGGCCCGTCAAATTGGTACTCAGCCGCCAGCAAGTTTTTTCAGCTGCAGGGCGCCGGACACAAACTGTACAAAAGATCGCCTTAGGGGCAGATCAGAACGGGAAATTATCCGCTATCAAACATGCTACTACTTCTGAAACTTCGTTTGTGGATGAATTTGTAGAAACTGCAGGCCTGGCTACCAGCATGCTCTATAGCTGCTCCAACGTGGATGTGAGCCATGAGCTTGTAAGGCTCAACCGGGGCACGCCCTGTCCAACCCGTGCACCCGGTGAAGCTCCCGGCACCTATGCATTAGAGGTAGCAATGGATGAGTTGGCTTATAAATTAAAGATTGATCCTTTGCAACTGCGATTGATCAATTATGCAGATATTGAGGAGCAAAAGAAGAAGCAATTTTCGGAAAAAAGTCTGAAAGAGTGTTACGAGCGCGGTGCTGAAGCCATTGGCTGGACAAACCGAAAAGCCGAACCGGGCACACTAAAGGAAGGGAATTACCTGGTAGGTTATGGCATGGCCACTGCCACTTATCCTGCCAACCGTAGTGCCTCGACAGCCAAAGCTACTTTATTTGCTGATGGTCATGCCGAAATACTTTGCGGGACGCAGGACATCGGAACGGGCACTTATACTGTGATGACGCAGGTGGCAGCTGATGCTTTTGCTTTACCTGTTGAAAAAGTTAAGGTGAAGCTTGGCGATAGCTCTTACCCCAAAGGCGCGCAATCGGGCGGGTCACAAGTATCGGCCAGTGTGGGGCCGCCTATACGGGCAGCGGCATTAGGTGCCATAAGCAAACTGATCAACCTGGCAATTTCCGATTCTGCATCGCCGCTGCACGGTTATAAGGAAGAAGATATTACAGCCGACAATGGTCGTATCCATTTAAAAAATAATCCTAACAATGGTGAAACTTATGCTCAGATACTAAACAGGAAAGGACTGGAAAAGCTGGAAGCACAGGCCAAAACCAATGTGTCCACCCGTCAGCAAGGTCCACCTGTGCCAGCGCCTCCCGGCAGCCCTGAAGCTAAAGCAGAGGAAGAAAGCAAAAACAACAAGGCAGTGCAGGAAGATGAAAAGACTGACCGTAAGGATTATGCCTTCCATTCTTTCGGAGCACAGTTTGTTAAAGTTTTGGTTGATCCGGATTTAGGTACTGTTAAAGTGGATAAAATAGTTGGTGTAATGGATATTGGTACTGTAATGAACTTAAAAACAGCCACCAACCAGATCATGGGCGGAATGATATTCGGAATTGGTATGGCGTTGATGGAAAACACACAATATGATCCAAACAATGGTCGCGTAGTTACCCGCGACCTGGCGCAATACCTGGTGCCGGTACATGCAGACATCCCGGAAATTGAAGTGCATTTTATCAATAAACCCGACCCTTATATTTCGCCAATTGGTGCAAGAGGGATTGGAGAGATCGGTATTACCGGCATAACGGCGGCTATTGCCAATGCCATTTATAATGCGACCGGGAAAAGAGTGCGCGACCTTCCCATAACGCCGGATAAGCTAATCGCTTAGTTTGAGCGGTCTTTCATAATCGCCAGGAGCGTGGATATTTATATTCCCTTCTTAAAACTATGTCGAGTTTGTAAAAAGTCAAGATTGAAATAAGCAATACTTCAAAAGACCCATTTTATGGCCAGACAATTTGACTATCCCTAAAAAAGCCATCCATTTTATTAATGAGATGGCTTTTTGTTTTGGGAGGTAGTTACGGGCAATGAACAAATATTATCCAAAATATAAATCTTAGCGATAATTATCACCTCCCCGTGCTCTTTATAGCTGCTTGAAAAAAAGCAGACCGGCCAACTTCTGTTTAATTAAGTTTAAACTGCCGATATATAATTTAGATATTAGGTCATTTACCGGATGAATAAGTGCTATAATTAGCGGGTATCCAAATGTATGAAGAGCCATTAGCACGAATATGACCAATACCAGGATAAGAAAGGTGATCGCCAGCAACCCAGTATCCATTTTTTGCTGCATCAATGAAAGCTTTTTTCCTTTGAATAGCTGCGGCTTGAGGGTCAACATCATAAACAATTGTTACAGATGGATCTACAAATTGCACAGCTGCAGCGTGCATAATATCACCCCAAAATACCAGTTTCTGGCGTCCGCTCTCCAGCATAAAAGAGGTGTGGCCTGGTGTATGCCCAGGTGTTGCTATAGGTGTAATACCCGGAAATAATTCTTTACCGTTACCAAAAGCTTTCACTTTTCCTGCTTTTAGATAGGGCCCAACTGTTGCTTCGGCTTGTGCATAATAGGTTTTAAGGCTCTCAGGAGCATTAGCCTTGCTTTCCGGACTTAGCCAAAAATCCAGTTCCGTTTTACTGATGTAAATAGTCGCATTAGGGAATGCCATTCTTGCTCCGTCCATCAAACCGCCGGTATGATCAATGTGGATGTGAGTAATAAGAACAGCATCTATTTGTTCAGGCTTGTATCCTGAACGGGCCAGGCTTTCTGTCAAATGTCCCAGTGTTGGCCCATAAGCTCCTGCCGTACCTGCATCAACAAGTATTAGCTTATCACCATTTTTAATCAAATAGGCATTAACGGAAAGTTCTACAGGGTCTGTTTGGTAATTTTGTTTAAGCAGGCTGTCAACTTCGCCGGGCTTTGCATTGGTTAACAATTGGTGGAAATTTTGAGGCACAGTGCCATCAGAAAGTGCAGTTACTTCAAAGTCGCCAACTTTCATGCGGTAGTATCCCGCTTGGGTTAAGTCCGGATTGCCCAAAGCCTGGGCCGACGCTGAAAAAGGGCTAGCCATTAGCGTACCAAGCAATAAAAATGTTGCTCCTGCGGTCTTAAGAAATGCTTTGTAAGCATTATTTGAATGTTTCATTTTATATTTATTTAATGAAACAAAATTTCAAAATCAAAGGGGCCGTCCAAAGGACAATTGTCACTTTGTTTTTGTGATAAATATCACATCAGTCTTTGTACAGGCGACTCAAAGTTTCTCGTGATACCCCAAGATAAGAGGCGATGTATGTTTTAGGTATGCGATTAATTAAATGCGGGTATTGCCGGATGAATTGTTCATAACGGTCTTTAGCATTACCAATAATCATCATCTGCAAGCGTTTCTGCAAAGAAATATAACCTAAATTAGCTTTCACCTGCATAAAGTGTTCATACTTCCACAACTCTTCACCCAATTTTTCACGATCAGTCAGCGTAATGCCGAGGAGTTCGCAATCTTCCAGGCAGCTAATATTTATTGAAGCTTTGGAACCCTGGAAAAAAGCTTCCCGATCTGTGATCCACCAGTCCTCGACTCCGAATTGGAAAATAAACTCCTTACCAGTATCGCCATCACCTACAAAAGCTCTGAGGCATCCTTTTAAGACAAAATATTCATACTTCACGTATTCATCTTCTTGTACCAGGTAAGCATGTTTTTTAAGCTTTTTGAACCGAAAATGGGATAATATATATTCAAACTCCTTGTCAGTTAATGGACTTACTGCCTCTAAGTGATCGCGAAACAATTGGGACATAATATTTTAGATAAAAAAATGACAACTGACAGTAAATAAATGTCGACCATAAAAGTAAGAGAAATAAAATACCGCATTTAATTTAAATAACAACAGAAATACTGGCTATCAAACACAAATCGTCCATAAAATAGTTAGAGAATTACCCGGCATAAGCTATACCAGGAACTCTTTTTTTATTTTAGATGGTAAAATACGCCAAAAAAAAGCTGTCAATCATAAATGATGACAGCTTTTATAATTCTGGTGATTTAAAACGGAATATATTTATGATTTGATGAAAGCCAAAAGATCCTTGTTTATGGTTGCACCTTCTGTCGCAGGCATTCCATGCGGGAAACCCGGGTATGAAATAAGCTTCCCGTTTTTCAAGAGCTTTACAGCTTTTGCACCGGAAATAGGAAATGGAACGATCTGGTCATCTTCGCCATGTAAAACCAACACGGGAATATCTACGCTCTTAAGGTCTTCAGAAAAATCCGTTTCTGAGAAAGCCTTAATACCTTCAACATGCGCTTTTACTCCGCCCATCATTCCCTGGCGCCACCAATTGTCCCTTATTCCTTGCGATATTTTCGCTCCCTCCCGGTTGTAACCGTAAAATGGCATGGTGAAATCCTGAAAATATTGTGCCCTGTTAAATGCAGTACCCTCGCGTATTTCATCAAATACTGACAGAGGGACACCGTCGGGGTTATTTTCTGTTTTTACCATCAGCGGGGTTACCGCACTAATCAACACAACTTTTGCTACACGGGCTTTTCCAAGATTAGCAGCATAATGGATTGCTTCGCCGCCACCCGTTGAGTGACCGATATGTATTGCATTTTTTAGATCAAGCGCCTGGGTAAGCTCAGCCACATCGGCTGCTAGGTATCCATATCGTGGCCACCAGAAACTTGGGTAGATCTGCCGTGCCCGCGGCGGTCATGGGCGATAACCCGGTATCCTTGTTTAAGGAAAAACATCATCTGTCCGTCCCAGTCATCGCCAGACAAAGGCCAGCCGTGATGAAAAAAGAGTGGTTGCCCGGTCCCCCAGT
>JAQBOK010000097.1 GCA_028288085.1 Mucilaginibacter sp. | reverse complement strand
TATCGGTTTTTCACGGAGAAACTTGCGATTCGGAGATCTGGGTTTTACGGGGTTACTTGAATAATGTACGGCTGAGACATTGGGGGCAGAGCTACAGGCAAAGCCAACTAGTATTAGTGCTGCATAAATTATTGACTTTCAGCATTTTGTGTTTTTTTATTTTTCTTTTGGCATGTAATGTGCTGGTGGTAGTTTATCTTGTAGCCCTGATTTGTAACAAAAATTTAACACAATTTAACAATTATATCCAGGTTTTTTTAAGCAAATAAGATGATTCACTGTTTAAGTTTGTCTGTCAAAAGTTAATGAACATTTAATGGAAGAATTAAAGAACGATACAACGCTCCCGGCAACCGACATCAGTGCTATTAATGAAATGATAAAACGTGAAAGCGCTTTTGTTGATCTTTTAAGATTAGAGATGGATAAGGTGATAGTTGGCCAGAAATATATGATCGACCGCCTGTTGATAGGCCTGCTGGCCGATGGCCATATCCTGTTGGAAGGCGTACCCGGACTTGCTAAAACCTTGGCTATTAATACGCTTTCTAAGGCAATACAGGTTGATTTTAGCCGTATCCAATTTACGCCAGATCTTCTGCCGGCCGATTTAGTCGGAACAATGATCTATAATCAGAAAAAGGAAGAATTCATCGTTAGGAAAGGACCAATATTTTCCAATTTTATCCTGGCAGATGAGATCAACCGTGCACCTGCGAAAGTGCAGAGCGCCTTGCTGGAAGCCATGCAGGAAAGACAGGTAACAATTGGCGACAATACTTTCCCGCTGCCAAATCCGTTTTTGGTTCTGGCAACGCAGAACCCCATAGAGCAGGAAGGAACATACCCATTGCCTGAAGCGCAGGTTGACCGTTTTATGCTGAAAGTGGTTATCGGTTATCCCAATAAAGAGGATGAGAAAAAAATTATACGGGCAAATATTTCACCGGGTGGAATGCTAAAACCCACGGCCATTATAAAGCCCGATGATATAGTTAAGGCACGCAAGGTTGTGCGCGAGGTATATATGGATGAAAAGATAGAGCAATACATTATTGATATCGTTTTCGCCACCCGTTTTCCTGAGCAGCATAAACTGCCTCATTATAAGAACCTCATCAGTTATGGTGCTTCGCCACGGGCGAGTATTAACCTGGCACTGGCTTCAAAAGCGCATGCTTTTCTTAAACGCAGGGGCTATGTCATTCCGGAAGATGTAAGGGCTATCTGCCATGACGTGCTGAGGCACCGTATAGGGCTAACCTATGAAGCGGAAGCCGAAAATGTGACCACTGAAACTATTATTACCGGCATATTAAATGCCGTAGAAGTACCTTAGGTATGGCAAAGGATACTAAAGAACTGCTTAAAAAGGTAAGAAAGATCGAGATCAGGACGCGGGGCTTAAGTAACCACGTATTCTCGGGCGAATACCATTCTGCGTTCAAGGGGCGGGGCATGGCCTTCAGCGAGGTGCGTGAATACCAGGTGGGTGATGAGATAAGAACGATAGACTGGAATGTTACAGCCCGTTTTAATCACCCTTATGTGAAGGTTTTTGATGAGGAAAGAGAACTTACCGTAATGCTGCTAATGGATGTAAGCGGATCAGGAAATTTTGGCACTGTTAACTGGCAAAAGCTGGATCTTGCCACAGAACTGTGCGCGGTATTGGCCTTTTCGGCTATCCAGAATAATGATAAGGTAGGTGTGCTGTTTTTTAGCGACAAGATAGAAAAGTTTATCCCGCCAAAAAAAGGCCGGAGCCATATTTTAATGATCATCCGCGAGCTGATAGACTTTAAGCCTGAGAATAAAAGAACAAACGTAGCCGAAGCATTAAGGTATTTTACAGGCGCCATCAAGAAAAAATGTACGGCTTTTATCATTTCCGATTTTATGAGTCCGGGATTTGAGTCCGAATTAAAAATGGCCAATAAAAAGCATGATGTTATAGCCTTAAGGCTTTATGACAGGCATGAAGAAGAGTTTCCAAACCTTGGCCTTATCCCTGCGCGCGATGAGGAGACCGGCGAAATGCAATGGATAAATACCGGCAGCAGTGAAATGCGAAATGCCTATAAAACAGCAGCGCTTAACAGAAATGGAATGCTAAGCGATACCTTCAAAAGATCGGGAGTGGATTTTACCAGCATCGGCACGCATGAAACTTATATTAAACCATTGATGACATTATTTAAAAAACGGGGTAGCAGGAAGTGAGCAGTAAACGAAATTTTCATCCCGGCAACTACAGGGGTATTTTGATGCTGATCCTGTTTTTGGTCTGCTTTTATTACAGAGCCGGGGCGCAAAATGTACAGGTGGGATCAAAGCTTGATAAGGTCTCTATACCTATCGGCGGTCAAACCGTGCTGCATGTTACTGCGCATATCCCGGCTAAAAGTATTATTTCCTTTCCTCAATTAAAGGACAGCATTGGCAAAATTAAGATTGTGAACGGCCCTAAGCCGGATACAGCATTTGACAAGAATGATCCTGCTACCGAAACCATAACGCATAGTTATACTATTACTTCTTTTGATACAGGGGTTTATGTGATCCCTGAGCTCGACTTCCATACCAAAGCAGACGTTTTTAAAACGGGTGCGGTATCGCTGCAGGTCAAACCAGTTCTGGTTGATACTACTAAAGCATTCTATGACATTAAACAACCGTTTGTAGTATCCTATACTTTTTGGGATTGGTTAAAAGATCATTGGATTTTGGTGACGATAATTTTAGTATCTATCTTATTGGTAATCGCAATCATTTATTACCTGAAAAACAGGCCAAAAGAAGTGATTATTGAAAAAGCTGCCCCTGCTTTGCCTGCGGATACCATTGCCCTAAACAAGCTTTACGAGTTACGGAATAAAAAGCTATGGCAGCAAAACGAGATAAAGCCATATTATATTGAACTTACTGATATACTGCGGGAGTACCTGGAGATGAGATATCGCATAAAAACGCATGAGCAAACAACGGGAGAGATATTTGAGGGATTGAAAAACAAGGATATGCCTGCCAGTGGAAGAAACAGCCTGAAGCAACTATTAACGCTTGCCGATCTGGTGAAATTCGCAAGGGAAAAACCATCGCCTGCTGAAAACGAGCAAATTATGGAAGATGCAATTAATTTTATCAGGCAAACAAAGGAAGAACTGCAACCCGTTGGCCATAAAGAGGAGTTGCCCGAATGAACTGGTTTAAAGGAATAGAATTTGCCCAGCCTGGATTTTTCTGGCTGCTGCTTGTTATCCCGCTAATGATAGCTTATTATTATTGGCGTAACCAGCAATTGCAGGGCGTATTGGGCATGTCATCCACAAAAGGTTTTGCATCCGCGCTGAAAAGCCCCATGCGAATTTGGCGGCATTATGGTATTGTGCTAAGGTCACTTGCATTTATTGCTTTGGTGGCCGCACTGGCAAGGCCGCAATCTGCCTTAAGCTGGCAGAACGAAACGACTGAAGGTATTGATATAATGATAGCTACTGATATTTCGGGCAGTATGTTATCAGAAGATTTTAAGCCGAACCGGCTTGAGGCTGGCAAAAATATTGCGGTTAATTTTATTAAGAACCGCCCGGGAGACCGTATTGGTTTAGTGGTTTTTAGCGGTGAAAGTTTTACCCAGTGCCCATTAACTATCGATCATGATGTGCTGATCAATTTATTCCATGATATTAAGAACGGGATGATTGATGACGGAACAGCCATAGGAATGGGATTGGCCACTGCGGTGAGCAGACTAAAAGACAGCGAAGCAAAAAGCAAGGTTATTATTTTATTGACCGATGGGGTGAATAATATGGGCTCCATCCCGCCGATAACTGCTGCTGAGATAGCAAAACAATTTGGTGTAAGGGTTTATACCGTTGGTGTGGGAACTAATGGCTCGGCTCCTTATCCTTTCAAAGATCAGTTCGGTAATACACACTACCAGATGATACCTGTTGAGATAGACGAGGGAACACTTGGAAAAATAGCCAGTATAACAGGCGGTAAATATTTCAGGGCCAGGAACAATATTGAGCTGTCAGAAATATACCAGCAGATAGATAAACTTGAAAAAGTTAAAATAGCGGTTACACAGTATCATAAAAGAACAGAACATTATTTACCATTTGCCGTTATTGCCCTGGCTATTTTATCGCTGGAGATTTTATTGAATAACACAATTTTTAAAGGAGCTTTAACCTAATGTTACGTTTTGCACATACAGAGTTTTTATGGGGCCTGGCGTTTGTTCCGCTGCTTATCATTTTATTTTTGATGGTGAGAAGGTGGAAAAGAAAGGCTCTTGCTGCTTTTGGCGATAAGGAAGTTATCCGGCGCATCATACCCGAAGTATCCTTTTCAAGGCCGGTGGTGAAATTCATCTTTTTTATAACTGCCTATGCTTGCCTTATTATTGGTTTGGCTGATCCGCAAATAGGCACTAAAACAGAGGATACCAAAAGCAGGGGTGCTGATCTGATGATCTTGCTTGATGTATCCAACAGTATGCTTTCACAGGATTTTGCCCCTAACCGTTTGGAAAATGCTAAGCTTGCCATAGATCAATTGATCTCTAATTTACAGGACAATCGCATCGGTATCATTGTTTTTGCTGGTAAAGCTTATGTACAATTGCCTGCAACTACTGATTATTCCGCTGCCAAATTATTTCTGAACACTATCAATACAGGTATAGTGCCTGTTCAGGGCACTGCTATAGGCTCCGCCATTGATATGGGCATGAAATCGTTTGATTTTAATGATGGCACCAGTAAGGTTATGATACTGATGACGGATGGCGAAAATCATGAGGATGACGCGGTTAAGGCGGCAGAAAGTGCACATGACAAGAATGTAATGATACATGTTATCGGATTTGGCTCTCCGCAGGGCGCCCCTGTGCCTATATATGAAAATGGCAAACCAGCAGGCTTTCATACCGATAGCGTGGGGCATAATGTTATCAGCAAGCTGGATGAAAATATGTGTAAAGAAATTGCCACAGCGGGACACGGAGTTTACATAAGGGCCACCAATGCTAATAGCGGCATGGGTATAGTGATGGACCAGGTTAATAAAATGAAGCAAAAAACTTATACCAGTAAACAGTTTAAGGAGTTTGAAGACCGTTTCCAGTTTTTTTTGGCAATAGCCTTCCTGTTGCTGGTTGCAGAGTTTTTTATCTCCGGCCGTAAAAGTCAAAGGTTAAGCAGGTTGAAATTGTTTGAAGTAAAAACACCATGAAGCAATTAATTATAATCCTGTTGATGGTATTAAATTCCCCGGTGCTTTTTGCGCAGGATGCAAAGAGTTATATTCACCAGGGAAATAAGCTGTATCATCAAAAAAAATATACAGAAGCAGAGGCGGCTTACCGAAAGGCTGCAGCTAAAAAAGATCAAAAGGTGGAAAGTAATTTTAACCTGGGAGACGCCTTATATAAAGAAAAAAAGTTTGATAGTGCTCAGAAGAACTTTGAAACCATTGCTTCATCATCAACCAATCCATTGGTAAAAGCCGGGGCTTATCATAATTTGGGTAATTCCCTATTGACCAACAAAAAATATGATGAAAGTATCGATGCTTATAAAAAGGCCTTGCTAAATAACCCACAAGACGATGAAACACGATATAACCTGGCCTATGCACAGGAAATGCTGAAAAAGCAAAAACCGCAAAACAAGGACAATCAGAATAAAAATAAAAACGACCAGAATAAAAATAAGCAGAACCAGGACAAAAATAAGCAGGGCCAGGATAAGGATAAAAACAATCAGAATAAGAACAATCAGGATAAGAATAAGAGCGATCAGGATAAAAATAACCAGGATAAGGATAAGAGCGATCAGGATAAAAAGAATCAGCAAAGCCAGCAGCAACCACCTAATAAAGTATCAAAAGATGATGCACAACGGATGCTTGACGCATTGAATGACCAGGAAAAAAATACCCAGGATAAATTAAAAAATAGAAAACTACAAGGCGAGAAAGTACATATCAATAAAGACTGGTAACCTTATTATTTAAATGAAAAAAAGACTTTATATATTATCATTTTTACTGTTATGGACAACGCTCCTGTTTGCCAGCGATATTAAACTCGTCGCTTCGGTAAGTAAGAACCAGGTAGGGGTGGGCGAACAATTTGAGATAGATTTCACATTAAACGGTGTTGGAAACCGGTTTACGCCGCCTGATTTTAGCGCGTTTCAGATATTAGCAGGCCCAAATGAGTCTACAAGCGCCACTATCATAAACGGGAGTTCCTCTATTAGTACAAGCTACGGCTATATCCTGTCTGCAACAAAAGAGGGCACATTTACCATTACGGCTGCGGCAATAGTAGTTAACGGGCACACCTTAACATCAAATTCAATAAAAATAAAGGTACAGGGACAAGCTCCTCCCCAGCAAAAGCCGCAGCAGCAGGCCGCGGCGCCCCCTGATGATAATACTTCAGTAAATACAAAGGATTTGTCCAAATCATTATTTATTAAAGCTAATGTTAGTAAAACCCGGGTTTACACCGGTGAGCAGATCACGGTGCGCTATAAATTATATACCCGTGTAGATCTTATAGCCAATCAGCTGGATAAGGCGCCCGATCTTAATGGTTTTTGGAGCCAGGATGTTGTCAGCAAAAATCCAAACGCGGCTTGGACCACCGAAACCTACAATGGGGCAAGATATACTGTAGCCACTATTAAACAAACTATTCTTTTCCCTCAACATTCGGGAGATCTTACGATCGATCCTTTGGCAATGACATTTGTGGTACGAATGCAACTGCCGGCAAGGAAATTTTTGGTCAATCCTTATGGCAATTTTCAGGATGTTAAGTACCAGGTAAAAAGCTTGCCTGTTATCATCCATGCCGCTCCTCTGCCGCTTGCAGGTAAACCAGCTGATTTTAGCGGCGCGGTTGGCTCTTTCTCTGTTTATACAGATGTAGACAAAAAAGAGTTAAAAGCTAACGAAACTATTAATTATACTTTTGAAGTTAAAGGTTCAGGCAACCTCAATTTGATAAACGCACCAAAGATTACCCCTCCGGTTGATTTTGAAAAATACGACCCTAAGACCACGGATCGTATTACAGTTGATTCAAATGGCATTTCAGGTAGCCGGCTGTTTAGCTACCTGCTGATCCCTCGTCACCAGGGTAATTATAAGCTTGACCCCGCCAAATTTACTTACTTTGATCCTGCTGCAAAAAGATACATAACACTGCCTGCAAATGCTTTTAATATTAAAGTAAATAAAGGCGACATGCAGGTAAATGTTCCCGTTTTCAATTCTGCCGACCAGCAGGATATAAAAATGCTGGGTAATGATATCCGCTATATAAAAACATCACCCGCTGATTTATATAAGGGTAGCGGGGAATTTTACAATTCTGCCCTCTACTATATGCTAATGCTGTTGGGGCCTTTATCATTTGTAGCTGCCTTCTTTTACCGCAGATGGAAAACACGGTATAACAGCGACCTGGTTTTAGTAAAAAGCCGGAAAGCCGGCAAAATTGCTGCCAAGCATTTGGCTGCTGCTAATAAAGAACTCGCCGCAGGTAATAAAGTGGCTTTTTTCGACGCGATCGCCAAAGGTTTATATGGTTATTTGAGCGACAAACTGGACATTCCTTTTGCGGATCTTAATAAAGAAAATATTGCAGACAGCCTAAAGGCGAGGTCTGTTGGAGATCCCGTTATCCAGCAACTGAATGATACATTAGATAGTTGTGAAATGGCAAGGTTCGCGCCGGTATCAGCCATATCGCAACAGCAAGTATTTGAAAATGCAAAAAATATCATCAATGAAATTGAAGACAAGTTATAACCTCACCAGGCACGGAATATGCCTGCTTTTGCTGCTTTCTTTTCCTTTGTTTTCATGGAGTAGTGATTATAACACACTTTACAAAAAAGCGAACGAACAGTATAGAAAAGCCCAATACCAGGAGGCAATAAAATCATACCAGCAAATATTAGACGGTGGCCGCCCGGCAGAAGCGGTTTATTTTAATTTGGGCAATGCTTATTTCAAGCTGGGAGATATACCTTCAGCATTGCTATACTATGAAAAAGCCCACAAACTTGCACCCGGCGATGAGGATATTAACTTTAACATTTACTTCGCCAATTCAAAAACTACCGATAAGGTAGAGCCCGAGCCGGAGTTTTTTGTTAGCCAGTGGTGGCGCAGCATTATCCTGTTCTTTTCTATAGGTACACTTTCCATATTAAGCGTTCTATCTTTTATAGCAGGGTTTGGGTTACTTGTGCTTTATCTTTTTACCAATGTTAGTTCTCTTAAAAAAGCATCTTTCTATATAGGCATACTTATGCTTTTTTCAGGATTGTTATTTGTTTTTATATCAAACAGGCAGGTGCATTATTTTAATGATCATCACCAGGCCATTATTTTCACCGGTTCTGTCAATGTAAGAAGTGGGCCAGGCGAGCAGGCAGCTACGTTATTTGTATTGCATGATGGCACCAAAGTAAATATTCTGGATAATAACAATGGCTGGATAAAAGTTCAACTGGCTAACGGTAATGAAGGCTGGATACACGAGGCTGACATCAAAGAAATATAATGTCCGGTGTTATTCTGCATTCCGGTTTGTCTATCACGTCAGACACGGGCGAAAACTGAACTTGGGACAATTTATTTAACAAAAAAAGCACCCATTTACGGGTGCTCTCTCAACTGAATTCTGAATCAATTAATCAACTAAATCTCAATCGTCATCAATTATCTTTATATAATTCCACCAAATGTTAGTTTGGATCTTCCATGGTATATAACGATTTAACTTCATTGTCGCTTAAAACCTTATTGTAAAGGTGAATGTCGTCAATGGATCCTATAAAGAAATTGCCACCATAGTATGCGTTAGGGCCATTTGGATCCGCTAAAGTATAAGCCGACTTAGGTAGTTCGTTACCGATAGCTATGGGTGGTGGCGAAACTAAAGTTGTAGGATCTCCGGTTACATTAGCAGTTTTTTTCAGAGCGCCGTTAATGTAAAATTTCTCAGTGCCGTTTGTAAAACTCGCTACAACCTGTGTCCATTTCTCCAATTGAACAGATGGCCCACCATCATCCTGATCATGGTCACCCGTGCTGGTCATCACGGTAAGGAAAGGTAAGTTGCCTCCCTGTAATTGAAATTTCCATCCATTCCAGCGGTCTAATGAAAAGATATAATTTCCATTACTTGCTGCATGTGGTTTGATCCAGGCGCAGATAGTAAAACTGCTGGGGCGCAACGTCGGCTGATAAGGCACTTCAATATAAGCGCCATTGTTAAAATCGTAGGCACTATTGGCAACCCCATAACGGTCAGCAACCAAAACCGGTAAAGTAGCACCATCAACAGGGGCAACTCCATAAGGGCCTACCCAGCCTGTTTTTAATGTGCCATCGTTACCGTTGCCGGATACGTCTTTTGCGTTTCCATTAAAAGTCCATGAAGCAACCAGGTTCGCGGCCGAAATTTGTTGTACCAAATTGACACTAAATTGTACGCCGGCACGGATTAGGTTTGCCGATGCGTTGTTAACCTGTTGTTGAGTAAACGAGCCGGTTTTAACGCTTGCGGCCAAAGTAAGAGCTGTTTGAAGTGCCTCCTTTGCTCCCGGTGAGTAGTCCCCTGCTTGTTTCCCCTCAACAGCTGCGCTGTAAACAGTTGTTAATGAATCGATTTCTGAGCTAAGTTTTGATTTATCGGAAGTGTAATCAACCTTGTCGCTATTTTTTTTGCACGATTGCATTAAGGTTATCGCAACGATCAATATAATGATCGTTGCAATAGAATTTTTGATCTTTCTCATTGTTAAAAATTTAAAATTTCATAATTACTTACCTAATTTAAAATTAGTTTCTCTTTCACTTTCCGGTATTGGGAAAAACTGATTTGTTGCAAAACTAAAGTTAGGTTTATTTTTTAGCGCACTATTGGCGTAAGCTGATCCATAACGTATAATGTCAAAAAAGCGATGGAATTCAAGGGCCAATTCAGAGCGTCTTTCCTTGCGAATAATGTCGCGAAGCTGAGACTGATCGGTAATTGTAATATCAGGCAACAAACCTGCGGGTACGGTACCAAATCCTGGCAGCGAAGCATCATTCAAATAGCTTTCACGAGCACGTTTTCTAACCTTGTTAAGCGGCACCAGGGCTCCGCTACCATTTCCTGATTCGTTTAAAGCTTCTGCTTCGATCAATAAAACTTCAGCAAACCTGATGGCCTGGTAATTTAAATTACCATCGCCCCTGATATTGATGGGGATTTCTGAAATAGGTTGGGTATGTTTTTTACTTACATAACCGGTACTTGTCCAGCTGGGATCAAATGGGCTATCGAAGTAAGGCTGTCCTGCCCTGCCAACTGTATAATCCAGGCGCGGGTCAACAGTGCCATCCGGTGCGGTTTCAAAATTATCAACAAGGCTTTGTGTTGGCAAATAAAAGCCATAGCCATTTAGGGAACGCGGCGCGAACCAGGCATTTAAATTATTCCCCTGGAAAGGGACCAAACCCGAAGTATGCAGGACGGAAAACACCCCTTCAGCATTATTTTTAGTAGCTGCCCTAAAGTTATCGGCAAAAGAAGGTAATAAACTGTAAACGCCCAACGCGTCAACAGCTTGTGCGGTTGAGGCTGCGAGTGCCCATTTTTGTTCAAACAAATAGGTTTTAGCCAAAAGTGCCAAAGCAGCGCCCTTAGTAGCACGACCTATATCATTGCCGGTTCGGGTTGTTGGTAAGGTAGCAATAGCTGCTGTGCAATCCTTTTCTATCTGTGCA
The DNA here is from genome assembly GCA_028288085.1 of Mucilaginibacter sp. Lineage (GTDB taxonomy): Bacteria > Bacteroidota > Bacteroidia > Sphingobacteriales > Sphingobacteriaceae > Mucilaginibacter. The sequence goes on along the minus strand of JAQBOK010000097.1, from coordinate 25,968 downwards.
TAAATTTGCACCTGCGGCAAAGCAGGGCTTTGCAGTTCCTGGGGTGTTTCCACTTTTAAATGCAATGGTATATCGCCATAAGCTACGGTTAAATTAAAATAGTAGTAGGCACGCAAAAACTCCGCTTGTCCAACCACATCATTTTTAACCGCGTCAGAAACAGTCTTATTACTTGCGGGTAACCCATCAGTAACTACATTACATTTAAAAATACCATCATAGTATCTCTTCCAAAGGCCCTCAACTGCTGCGTTAGCTGGATTGATATTGAAGTTTTGAATGCTCAAAAAATCACTCTGATCGCCGTCGCTGCTTCCTTTTATCGCGTCGTCGGAGGCTAAATCGCCTAAAACCCATATTGTATTTGAGGAGGCGTCTGTAAAGGTAAGGGGCGTATAGGCCGCGTTTACCCCCAGCACTGCGTTGGCATCATTAGTGAAAAAATTATCACCCTGGTACTGGGCCAGAACCGGCTGTTCAAGGAACTTTTTGCACCCGCTTGCTATCAATAGCAAGGATGCACTTAAATAGATGTATATATATTTTGCTTTCATCTCTATATTTTTTTTAGGTTAGAAATTAGCGTTAACACCAACTGTTATGGTACGTGCTGATGGATAAGTTCCCCAGTCAATACCAACAGCTGTTACGGCATTGCCATTGTTACTGTTATTGTACTGTTCAGGATCAAGGCCGGTGTATTTGGTAAAGGTTAAAAGATTTTGACCGCTTACATATACGCGTACAGACGATATGCCAAGGCTTGTTAAAGCATCTTTACCAAGTTTGTATCCGAGTTGCACATTTTTAAGTTTTAAATACGATCCGCTTTCCAGAAAACGGGTAGATGGCATCTTGTTGTTGCTTCCATCCGTCCATGATAAAAGTGGGAAAGTATTAGTTGATCCAGGACCAGTCCAGCTTTGAGTGGCAATGCGTTCTGTAATATTAAAAGGACGATAAAAGCCTTCAATATCCGTAAGCACCTGGTTGTATATTTTATTACCATAAACACCCTGGAAAAACACATTCAGATCAAAGTTCTTATAAGCCACATCTGCGGTTAATCCATAAGTGAATTTAGGTATCGGACTACCTACAAAAGTTTTGTCCTTATCATCAATAACGCCGTCACCATTCACGTCTTTATACATTACGTCACCCGGCCTGATGCCTGGTCCCTGGTAGGCATGGGTAAATACCTGCTGCGCATTTTGAAAAATACCTTCCTGCTGTAACAGGTAAAACGAACCAATAGGGTGGCCCACGTCTGTTTTGGTAGCAAAATAGTTATTATCAATACGTCCGTCTGGTATAGGCGTGCCGCCTGCAAGAGAGGTTACCTTATTATTAACAGTAGCGAAATTGCCACTCACACTATAGCTCCAGTTGGTACTTAGCGCTTTTTTATAGGTTAATTCAAGCTCAAGACCGCTGTTGGTTACATTGCCGGCGTTTACCGCAGGATTACCGCCGTTACCAGCACTGCTTGGTAAAGGCAGGAACAAGAGCATATTTGATGTTTTTTTGATATAGTAATCGGCACTTAACAATAAAGCGTTGTCAAGAAACCCAATATCTAAGCCTGCATCTTCCTGCGTGCTTGATTCCCAGCGTATATTGGGGTTACCTTTAGTTGTTATACTATACCCTTGGTTTGTTACGCCTCCAAAAGGATAATAAAAACCACTGCTAAAAGTTGAGGTATAGGGATAAGTACCTATTTGTGAATTTCCCAACTGACCAACACTTGCGCGTAGCTTAAGGGTAGAAATGGGTTTAATATCCTTCATGAAATCTTCCTGGTCAATCCTCCATCCTAATGACCCGGAGGTAAAGCTCTGGTATTGATTTGAGGGATCTAACTGAGAAGATCCATCCCTGCGATAGCTCACACTGGCAAGGTATTTATTATTGTATTGATAATGTATACTGCCAAATAAGGATGATAAAGCCATATGTGACTCCCCGCCTCCATTTTGAACCTTGGCTAATGATCCATTGTCAAGGTATTGAAAATTGGGTTGTTGATTAATAAACGTTGTTCGTGATGCCGAGATCCCTTGTTGATCCTGCTTAATAAGTTCTGAACCTGCTAAAAAGTTTAACACATTTTTTCCAAGTGTAAGATCGTAAGTAGCGGTATTGGTCCAGTTATAATTTAAATTATTGTTGTGTGATTGGGCAAGCGAATTGGGAGAGTTAAAGGAGCGATCGATCCCGAAAGTCTCAAAAAATTGCTTGTAATCGGTTTGTATCAGGTTTAAACCAATATCCGATTTTATTTTTAGACCCTTAATTGGATCCAGTTCTGCGTAGGCATCGCCCAATATGGAATAATTATAATTGTTATCATTGCTTGCATCTGCCAGTGCAACCGGGTTTACGCCATCGCCTAAAAAATTGCCATTTACGCTCTTGTCCTGTTTTGGCAGATCTACAAATTGCCCGTTAGCGTTATAAACCGGTGTTCCCGGTGTGCGGAATAATGCATAGCGCACAATGCTGGCCTCGGCCCCGCTGTAGCCATCACCAGACGTACCTACTATCCTGGTTTTTGAATAACTAAGATTAACATTAGTACCCAATTTAAGATACTTTGATATAGTACTGCTTATTGCGGTACGCAAGTTAAACCTATTGAAAGAAGAATTTTTGATCAATCCATCCTGGGTGAAATAATTAGCCGCAATAATGTATTGTGAATTTTCATTGCTACCGCTGATGGATAAAGAAGCATTGCTTACAGGAGCCGGCTTAAGGATCTGTTTCAACCAATTTACGTCAGATAGTGTTCTGGCAAGGCTATCGGAGATCATTGACCTGCTATCATTTTTGGCTGCAGTATTAAACGCGCTCACATATTGAGCGTTATCAGCCATTTTAATTAAATGCTGAGCGGTTTGCACGCCGGTATAAGCGCTAACGCTTAGTTTGGCTTTGCCCGAACTTCCTCTTTTGGTAGTTACTATAACCACCCCGTTTGATGCTCTTGCCCCATAAATAGAAGCTGATGCAGCATCTTTTAGGATATTGATACTTTCGATATCATTAGGCGATATCTCATTAATACCAGTTTGTGTTGGCACGCCATCTACTATATAAAGCGGATCATTATTATTTATGGTACCTACACCACGAATACGGATATTTATTCCATCGCCCGGAGCGCCTGTGTTCTGTGTAACAGCTACGCCCGCAGCCTTACCCTGTAATATTTGGTCAACACCACCCACTGGCAAGCCATTGATATCCTTACTGCTAACTAACGAAACCGCACCTGTAAGATCTTTCTTTCTTTGAGTAGTATAACCTACAACCACAATCTCATTTAAATTGCCGGAGGTCTCCTTTAGTATGATGTCAATTTGTGTTCTGCCTGCTACCGCAACCTCTTGGGTCTGATAACCGATATAAGAGATAGTAAGTATAGCATTGTCAGGCACTGTTACACTAAAATTACCGTTCAAATCGGTAACGGCCAGGTTTTTGCCATTTTTAATACCAATAGTAGCACCAATAAGGGTTTCGCCACTGGCGTCTGAGATCTTCCCTGTTACTTTTATATCACTTAAGTCAGCTTTTGTTGCTGATAATTTTGAAGGAAGAATATTTAGGGACAGGCCTTTGCTGCTCTGCAACAGGTTGTGTCCATTTGCAGGAGCTCCGTACGCGGTTAATTGAACTAATGCTGCCAGAAGCAAAGCAAAAGCAAATTTCGCGCTTAAAGGAGTTCCTTTTTCATATCGACTGATAATGAAATAACTGTAAGTTTTTTTCATGAACTTTTGTTAATTAAGGTTAATGATTAAATAATCCTGTGACTTTAACCGGTCGGTTAAATCAACTTTAGCCAATAAGAAATGCTTTCGCAATCCATTAGCTTAGAAAGCTATTTTTAGTAGACTATTTCATATAATTTGTCCTTTCTTCTCTTAGTTTAATTGGTTTTGATTATTGTTTATTTAGGATAGTCTTGGAGGAATAACTATTTAACTTTTGATAAAACGAGGCATTTGATAAAAATAGAGGACCTTATTCTTCTGATTTTAAGGCCAAAAAATCCCCGGTAACCCATTAATCAACAATGGATTATTTAAAAAAACTACATTTAATCAATTAGGTTAAGCTTATAGAAGTGGTATTGGGTCTGGCGGTGCAGGTGTATGCGGATCAAAAACAGCTACTCCAACCCTCGAGTCTGCACAGCCATAATAGAGGAACCATTTTTGTTTAAAATAAACCAATCCTTCAATAAAAACAGTTCCGTTTACATATTGTCCGCTTTTCTCAAAAGACGCCATCGGACGAAGAAAAGGGACATCTAACCGTCCAATTGCTTTAGTAGGATCATTAAGCGAGAATAAAACTTGCCCGGCGCAGTATGAATTACCGTTAAAACGTTTATCGCCGCCATTGCCGGGATGATTTTTCCCGTTATAAAATAAGATGATCCCTTTATTAGTTATTATAGCAGGCGGCCCGCACTCTGTAAGGTCGCTGTCGAAGTAGTTTTTACGGGGTGATATTAACTGTTTTAGTTCGCCTTTATCATCTACCACTGGGCTCCAGTCTACCAGGTTTGTAGAGGTGGCTGCAAATACGTGCAATTCGCCCCAATACATCCAATATTTCCCTTTTATCCTGGCAATAACTTGTTTGTCGCCCTCTAATTTTGTTAATATGGAAGCAGATTTATGCGGGATATTGAAAAACTTCCCATTAAAGGCCTTTCTAAAAATAGGGCCGTGCTTTACCCAGGTGATAAGGTCCTTTGAAGTAGCTACACCCAAACGCGGAACTTTACGGTTCCATTGGGTATAAAACATCACATAAGTTCCATTTTCTGTTACCGCAACCCGTGGGTCTTCGCATCCACCTGGCCATTCAAATTCTTTTTGGGTATCATTTGCAGGAAACAGCACTGGCTTGGTATTCCTTTTGAAAGCAAGTCCGTCATTACTTTCGGCATAGCCTATTCGTGAGGTGCGGGTTCCAATTTCAACACCGGTTTTGTCTTCAGATCTGTAAAGGACTACTATTTTGCTAGCTTTAACAGTTGCGGCAGGGTTAAATGTATAATCCGCTTCCCATCCTACCAGTTTATTAGACATAGGGTCTAAAAACTTCGCGGTTGAATCCGGCGAAATGATAGGGTTAACATTTTGCGCCCTTACAAATCCCCCAAAAGCCCATTTGGGAAGAATATTTTGCCCTTTTGTTTGAGCAATTGAAAAATTGAAAAATAAAAGGCAGGCTAAAGCCCCAGTTAGTTTAATGAGTCCCCTCTTCATTAAAGTGTATTTTTAGGTTTGATAATTGGTTTTAACAGGCTTTTAATTGCAAAACCGGTTTTATGAATTATTAGCAATAATAATCAATAAAACCGGTTTTGCAAATTAATTTAAAAAAAGTTTTTTAGGTATAAATACGTTAGGATGGTTAGTAAGTAAACAGCAAGTTGAACGGTTTGTGTTTAATATTTTACCTTATATAATTTATAACCGAATAAAAATATAACAGCGTAACATATGATTGGCAAATAATATGCTTTGGCAACATCATGATTAGCTATCAGTCCCATTAACAGTGGGAAAAAGGCCCCGCCAACAACCCCCATTGATATAAATGAGGATGCCTGTTGGGTGTGGCTTCCCAGATTTTTTAAGCCCAGGCTAAAAATGGTGGGAAACATAATACTGAAGAAAAAGTTGATCATCATCAAAGCGATATAGGATGGCCATCCCAGGCCCTGCGCTACTATCAGGCACATAATAACACTGCCCAACGCAAAGCAAGCAAGTAATTTATTAGGCGCAATAAACTTCATCAAATAAGTTCCGGTAAAGCGGCCGAGCATCATCATAGCCATAAAAACACTCATATATCTGCCAGCAGATAGGTTGCTAAAGCCCATCACCTCATGTCCGTAATTGATAAAAAAGGCCCATGTGCCAGCTTGTGCCGCCACGTTAAAAAACTGGGCCACAACTGCCCATATAAAATGTTTGTGCTGGTATAGTTTTTTAGAGGGGGCCACGGCTACGTTTACCGCTTCCGGGTCAATTTCGGCTACAGCTACATGCGGGTCGTTTAATACCGGTACTTTAAGAAATAAAAAAGCCACGATAAGCAAGGTAATTACACCACCAATACTAACGTACAGATATTTTACAGAGGTAAGGTCTGTTGAACTTCCGGCAGTTACGCGAAGGAGAAACCAGGAAGCGATCAATGGCCCGGCGGTGGCTCCAAGTGCGTTAAATGATTGTGAAAAATTAATACGGCGGTCGCTGGTTCTCTGGTCGCCCAGGGCTGCTGCAAACGGATGTGCCACTGTTTCAAGTGTGGCCATTCCACAGCCCATAACAAATAAGGCGATCCTGAAAAAGCCGAAAGACCCGGCATTTGCGGCAGGTACAAATAGAAAAGTACCGATGGCAAATAATGCCAAACCCAACAGCACGCCTGGCTTATAACCAAACTTTTTTAGAAAGTAGCCCGCTGGAATACTCATAACAAAGTAAGCGCCGAAAACTGATAGCTGAATAAGTCCAGACTGGGATTTTGAAACATTTAATGCTCCCTGAAAGTACTTATTGAGCACATCGCTCATGGAATGCAATACTCCCCACATTAAAAACAAGGAGGTTACAAAAATAAAGTTGACAATAAACTTCTTCTCGATAAAGGCTGCTTTTTGCATGATATGTTAAGCTATAATTGGTTTACAGAATTAAAAGGCGCCAGTCTCATCATGTCATCAAACATGGCTGCAGCTCCTATTAGCGGCGCGTTTTCATCAAGTTGAGCCAACTTAATGGTTATTGAATTTAACTCGTTGGTGAGGTATGGCAGAAAAAATTGGGATGCTTTAGCAATATTGCCGCAAATAATTAAAACTTCAGGGCCATATTGCTTAACTGGTCCCGAAAGAAAATCAATCATATTAATTGCGAATTCTTTAAATATATCCCGCGCGACGGTGCTTTTTGTAGCCAACTCAGAAAGTTCCCTCACACCGCCAGTTAACGATATGCCAGTTAATTCATGATAACGCTTTAAAAACCAGCGCGTGGAAAAATAATCATCCGCTATGCTTTTCTTGTACGGTTCGCTACCCAGGTTTATGTCCCGGGTGATTTTGTTTTCGCTATAAGCAGATCCGAAGCCTGTACCCAGTGTAATACCCATTAATCGCTGATGACCTTTACCCGCGCCTGTCAATACTTCACCTGCTATTGTCGATTCGGCATCGTTTCTGAACCTGACTAATTGAGGGTCAATCTTTAGCAGATCGGCAAAGTATTGCTTAATATTCATGCCATATAATGCTTCATATTTATTAAGCCCTCTAATATAAGATATGCCGTTTTCGTAGTCAAATGGGCCAGGCATTGCAATTCCCAAACCAGGAATCGGCAGTGCAACGGTCTCCTTTAATATCTTTTCAAATGCGCTTGTCCATGAAATTAATATACTCGTTGCCGAACCTTTGCTATCCACTTCAATCCTGATGGTGCTTTGTTCAGATATGGTATAGGTTCTCAGATCGCAAATACCTACAGTAATATGCGAACCGCCTATATCAGCAGTTAAAATGTATGGAGTTGATAAGCTATTAATTTGCATTGTTTTTTTATTTGCCTTCTAATTGATTTATTAAATTCCCCGCTCCTTCATCTTTTATAAACACATCAGCCTGCCTTAATCTTTCATAATAGACGCAAGCGCTAAACATCAGCATTCAGTTACCAGGCTTTTTTAAAAGAAAACTGAGTGTCCGCGGATAGTGATCGGGCATGCTGTGCAGCACCCAATTCATTTGTTCAAAGTGATAAATGATTATGGTTATAATAGCCGGAGGACATACACCGTTTGGCGGTTAATTTGAAAAAAACAGTTCTCATTTATTGTTTAAGCTGAATAATTGGTTTACGGGAACTAAATTTTCACAGCGCCTGAACAAGGCCCGGAAGATTTATTGTCTTATCGAGTTGCAATAATAATTAATAAAACCGGTTTTGCAAATAGAAAACACTATTTTTGAAAAGACGATCAATTTGAAAGAAGGTGATGGTCGTTTTTTCAGGATATTTCACCCTAATTCAACCATACAAAGCGACAGCTAATTGTTAACAGCCGATAAACAGATTATGTAATTATTAAAATACGTTTAACTTTATTTTTAAAAGAAGCTATACTTACCTGGTTATATAATATTGAAAAGCATTTAATGAGTAAAAAACTATCTATTAATGATATCGCAAACGAATTGCATGTTGCAAAATCTACTGTTTCGTTTATTTTGAACGGGAAGGCGAAAGAGAAAAGAATAAGTGACGAACTAACTGAGAGGGTTTTGAAGTTTGTTAAAGAAAAGGGATTTCAGCCAAACCAGCTCGCAAAAAGCCTGAGCACCGGTAAAACAAAGATGATATGTCTGATGGTTGAAAAGATATCTGATTATTTCTTTTCACACATTGCTTTTCATTTAGAGGCCCTTGCCTATAAAAATGGATATAAGATAATTTATTGCAGTACAGAAAACGATCCCGAGAAAACGAGGCAATTAATTAGTTTGTTACGGGCACGCTATGTAGACGGCTATATTATTACGCCCCCGGTTGGTATTGAATCTGAAATTAAGGCATTGATAAATGACAATTTACCGGTAGTGCTATTTGACCGGTATTTACCAGATATTTCTACTGATTACGTAGGTCTCGATAATTTTAAAGGCACCTATGATGGCGTAGAATATTTAGTAGAAACACGCGCAAAAAAAATTGCACTCGTTACATTAGCATCCGATCAGACCCAAATGATTGAAAGACATTCAGGTTATTTAGCTGCTTTAAAGAAGCATCAGCTTAAACCATTAATTTTGAAGGTAGCATTTGAAAATGATACAGAAACAACTGTTAAACAATGTGTTCAATTCATTAAGGATAACCCGGGAATAGACGCTATCATATTCGCTACCAACTACCTCTCACTAAGTGGGATAAAAGCAATAAATGAATTAGGGCTTAATATACCTAACGACATTTCTATTATAGCTTTTGATGACCATGATGTTTTTAATATTTATAATCCATCAATCACCGCTATTGCGCAGCCATTAGACGAAATGGCGAAACAGTTATTTAAAACACTTTTGGATAAACTCGAAAATAAAGTCCGCTTAAAAGATCTTAGTAAATTGATTATACAGCCAGAATTAATATTAAGAGGGTCCACTAAAAAAATCTAAGCCCAATTCAATTATCACTCCACCGTAGGGAATAACCATTTATACTATACTGACTAATATGTTTCTTGAGGATTATGAGATTTAAAACACCCAAAATAGACTTTACTTTATGTACTATAAACAACAAAACCCGACTATTGCCAGGCTTTGTTTCGTTTTGCAGGGTGAACGGGAATCTATTACAACACTTAGAGGGATTTTGGAAGTTATAAAGGAGATTATTAACAATAAATAATAATTATTATTATTTGGAATCTTTGTCGGTTTCCTTAACTGTAGCCTTAGGGTAACTTTCAGCATATTTTTAGTTACATAATAACCTGAAACAGCTGATCTGTACTTGATTTTCTTCACCTCCACTTTAAATACCCCCCTTTCTTATTGCCTTTAATAATTACTATACTCAACGTACTGTATTTGCTCAAAAAACTGATTTGCAAAGAGATAATCTGTCCGGCGAAGAACTACGGGCCAATAACTATTTTCAGGAACGTTTATGATCGCTGTTAAACACATCCCGGAATATTTTCCAGCCCTGTTTTGTCTTTTTCCATAGTTTTAAATATTTCCCCTTGTCAATCACCTGGTCATTGGTGCCGAATACCTGCCAAGAGCCCTCTTCTGTCACATACAATGCGCCGTCGCCGTAAACCGCCAGTGTTGAAAACTTGACACCTTTGACTTGTCCCGCTGCATAGGTATCCTTAAAGTCTTTCGCAAGTGCAGCTTTGCCGCAGATAGCCCCGGCGTTTGGCGGCAACAAACAGGCATCGTCGGTATACAGGTTAACGATGGCAGGATCACTCTTTTTAAAAAGGTCAAAATAAAGGGCGTTATCTTTTCTGATCTCTTTTTTGATGGCAGAGAGGCTCTGTCCATTGGATTCATAGCCGATAAATAGAAAGGATAGGCACGTGATTGTCCATAGCATACTTTTTTTTTTCATGAGATTTTTGATCTTTAAATTGTTCAGTGACAAAATTACCACTGCTAAAAAGGAACAAATTGTAAAAATCGGAACAACTCAATTGTTCATATGCACGAAAAGGTCGGTGGAAAGCTCCGGCTGAAAATGGGAAGGCGCAGTACCAGTGAAGGACCTGAAATCTTTGATAAAATGTGACTGGTCGTAATAGCCGCACCGGTAAGCAATGATGGTTAGCGACAGATCCTTTTGGGTAAGCAGTTGCACGCTTTGCTGGAAACGGGCGATCTTGCTGAACAAACCGGGACTGAGCCCCGAATAGCTGACAAATAGCTTTTGCAGGTAGCGGGACGAAATACCGTAACGTGCGGCGACCGAATGGATATTTTCAAAAAAATCGTCCCGGCCCAAGTCCTGCAAAATATTGCTGACCATTTTTAGCTTCCCGAATTTGTGTTCAAAAAGCGAAAGCCGCGCCAGTAAAAATCGTTCTATCAATGCTATTCTTTGCTCCAGGCAGCCCGCTTCCATCAATTGCGCATACAGCAAATCGGCTGCTTTGCCGGCCACATCATGAAAATCGATGACCTGATCATTGAAAAGAGCGATTGGCTCGTTGAAAAAGCAAGCGGCAGTATGCGGGAAAAAGCGGATGCCCAGCATCGCATGTTTGCGGAAAGAGGTAAAAGTAAAAGGCCGGATGGTTTGTCCCCACAATTGTACGGATGGCTCGTGGACCAAACCGCCGTTCACGATCTGCTCCGGGCCATTCGCTCCAAGGTTGAACATGATTTCGACGAATCCCGTGGCAAAAACGCTGTCTTCAGCGATCACAGCCGTGTCGGTTTCGCAGATGAAAAAGCATTGCACATATGGTTGCAACAAGATGTTCGGAAGAAATTCCCGGTAATGCATATCGTGATCAAATGTCTAAGATAATGTAAAAAGAGGTGGGCTGCAATGATGTTGCCCGTTAATAATCATTACGTATTTTGGCTGCATGGAACTGCTCTTACAAACCATCAGAAACTACGTGCCGCTTTCGGCAAAGGATGAAGGCGTCGTGCGGAAACTATTCAAGCAGAAAGTTTACCGGAGGGGAGAGTACTCACTTCAGGCCGGCCAGGTCTGTCTCTCCATCATCTTTATCGGCAAAGGGCTGGTCCGTTACCAATAAAAAAAATAAAAGCGTTCACAAGTACCGTGGTACTTACGAACGCTTGCGAGGTGAATGGGAATCTATTAGAACACTTGGAAGGTATTTTGGAGGTTATAAAGGAGATTGTCAACAACAAAGTAGTAATTTGACCGGAACTCAGGCGCCGACCCTGGACAACGGAACACCAAACAGGCAAACTTCAAATTAATAAAACAATTTCCTAAAGCGACAGTTGTATTATCCATAAATTAATCGAAAAATAAAAATTTTGAATAACACGGCATGCCACTAAGCATAACACGCGAACAGCTTATAGCGAGGCTAATAAGGGCTGGGGAACTAGAGGTTTCAGGCGAAGATCAGGTTGAAGTAGACTCCTACTTCGATATAAGTAACTATAGCTTCCATGGCCCTGGTTGGGATGCGGACTATGCTGGCCTAACAGACTATTTTAAATCTATACGCGCAGCTTTTGATAATCGCTCAATTAAACGAGGCATAATTATCGCTGAAGGAAATAACGTTGCTTGCCAGACATGGATTGAAGGTGAATTTGTCAGAGATTTCACAAAATCACCTGGAGGTACTCTACCTCCGAACGGACAACATATAACCTTTGACCTATTAAACATTTTTCAATTTGACGACATGGGCAGGATCGTCGAGGAATGGGTGCAAACAGATAACGCAGGTCTTCTCCGCCAACTTCAAAGTGCATAAATAGCTATAAAAGATTATCTCTATTGTTTTGATTACTGTTTGGCGCTTCTGGTTAATGGCCGAACAAAAGATCGAACTCTGCGACACTAAACCCTTTTTTATACCCCTCAAATTCAGTTGGACTTGCATTGATGATTATGATTATCAGATCATTAAGTCAAACGTGAAAGAACTAATAAATTTGTGGGCAGTATCCAGTCGGATTTGCCAATAAGAGCGGGATTAATGATACTTCTTTTGTATATAGCCTCTTAGTCGATTTGCTAACGATTAGTTTCCGTAGCGACAGCGATAAAATGACGTTTTAAGCTCTTGATCGTGGTATTAAAAAAATCTAATAAAAAAGCACAGTAATATTGGGTACTACTGTGCTTTCTTGCGGAGAGGGAGGGATTCGAACCCTCGATACCCTTTTGAAGTATACACACTTTCCAGGCGTGCTCTTTCGACCACTCAGACACCTCTCCGGATTTGGGATTGCAAATGTAAAAATATTCTGCGCTATACAGCAATAAAAAAAGCGCCCCGGTCAATCACCGGAACGCCTCATGAAAACTACAATCAATCAAAAAATTATCCTCTTACACGGTCATTGTGCTTATCGCGGTAAATGGCACGGCTGGTGCGATTTTCATCGCGGCGTAAATGAGTGCGCTCATTGCGTGTCAACCGCCCATCTGCTTTAGCTATGTGCTTATCGCGGCTTATATTTCTTTCATCTGTCCGCAAATGATGGGCCTCATTCCTGGTTAGTTCGCCGCCGCGAACACCTTCGTTTATGCGGCGTTCTTATCTGTGTTCCCTGTGATTAATAACGCGGGTATGTGTTTGTGCCTGTGCAATTGAGGTGATAGCTAAAGTAGCAACTAACAAACCTCCAAATATTTTAATGTTCATGATATTTCTTGTTTATGTTATTTGTAGTGATAGAGCCTAAATAATGAGATTGGTTTAACAGGCGATTGTTAATTTATGTTAAAGAGACGGATTGAATGGATTAAAAAGGGCCACACTGCACTGCATCCAACTTAATCAACCTTAAATTAATGCAGATAAGTAATTTTACCTTATGTTTGCCTCGTATTGCCAAACAGGCAAAACAGATATAAAAAAGCTTGTTTAGTTTCAATGCTGAGCATCAACGAGATCAAAAAACCTATTGCTGCCGATATTGATGCTTTTGAAGAAAGGTTTAAAACCTCGATGCAAAGCTCAGTACCTCTGCTGGATCGTATCACCCATTACATAGTTAAGCGTAAGGGAAAGCAGATCAGGCCTATGTTTGTATTTTTTTCGGCGAGTATTTGCGGCGGTATCAATGATTCCACTCACCGCGGTGCAGCATTGGTTGAATTGCTGCATACGGCTACGCTTGTACATGATGATGTGGTGGATAATTCCTACCAGCGCCGTGGGTTTTTCTCCATCAATGCTTTATGGAAAAATAAGATAGCTGTATTAGTGGGTGATTACCTGCTTTCGAAAGGCTTGTTGCTCTCCATTAATAATGGCGATTTTAATCTGCTCAAAATAGTATCAGAAGCAGTAAAGCAAATGAGCGAAGGCGAACTGTTACAAATGGAAAAAGTGAGGCGCATGGATGTAGACGAGCCTGTTTATTATGAGGTGATCAGGCAAAAAACAGCGTCATTAATTGCTTCCTGCTGTGCGTGCGGTGCCGCGTCTGCCGGGGCAGATGATGAAACTGTTGAAAAGATGCGCCTTTTTGGTGAAAAGATAGGTATAGCGTTCCAGATAAAGGATGATATGTTCGATTTTGGAACAGATGATGTAGGTAAACCATTGGGAATCGACATTAAGGAAAAAAAGGTTACCCTGCCGCTGATCTACTCGCTAAACAACAGCCCCTCATCTGAAAGAAAAAGGATCATTAACCTGGTTAAAAATCACAATGACGATCCCGCGAAAATTGAACAGATCATTCGTTTTGTAAATGAAACCGGTGGCCTGCAATACGCCGAAACCCAAATGACAATATACCAGGAAGCAGCATTTGAAATATTAAATACATTTCCGCCAAGCGACTCGCGCCAAAGTTTGGAACAATTAGTGCGGTTTACCACCGAAAGAAATAAATAATGCCCAGCGAACTCATCTTTATAAGTGGTTTTATTGTCTTTATCCTCATTATGATGGCTATTGACCTGGGTTTGTTTGGTAAAACCGACAAGCCAGTGAGTATGAAACAGGCCGGTATCATGAGCGCGGTTTGGGTATCGCTGGCCCTGATCTTTTATGCACTTATTTTTCAATATGGCCATTTACTGCACCATGTGGATAGTTTTGCCGCATTGCAGGAAATCAATATTAAAAACTTTCATCATCTTAAATTAATTCCCGGAGACCTTGCCGGTGGCTTAAGCCTTTACCGTAAAAACCTGGCCCTCGAATTTATTACCGGTTACGTAGTAGAGTATGCCTTATCGGTTGACAATATATTTGTAATGGTGCTCATATTTACGGCCTTTGCGGTTAACCCTAAATATTATCATAAAGTATTGTTATGGGGAATTATAGGGGCTATTGTGATGCGTTTCCTTTTTATCTTTTTAGGGGCAACTTTGATCAGCCAGTTCCATTGGATATTATACCTGTTTGGCGCATTTTTAGTGTACACTGGCGTAATGATGTTTATTAATCGTAATGATGAAGATGAGATAGATACCGAAAACCATAAAATAGTAAAACTTACTTCTAAATATTTTGCGGTACACCCCAAATTTGAAGGGGATAAGTTTTTTATAAAGATAGATGGCAAGCGACTGATCACACCGCTTTTTTTGGTATTGATGATTATTGAAGTTACCGATCTTGTTTTCGCAGTCGACTCGATACCCGCGATATTTTCGGTAACTAAAGACCCTTATATTGTATTTTTTTCAAACATATTCGCTATACTGGGCCTTAGGTCTATGTTCTTTCTATTGGTTAATATTATTGAGAAATTCCACTATCTTAAAATAGGCCTCGCAGTACTTCTATCATTTATAGGCCTCAAAATGCTTGCTGCAAATTATGTAGACCAGATTGGTTTAACTACAGGCAATTCGCTGCTTATCATCCTTGGCATATTAGCGGTAAGTATTATTGCTTCGCTTGTATTTCCAAAAAAGGGAATAGCAAAGTAATTACCTTTAACAATCATTATAAGCTATGGAAAACAAAACTGTTCCTTCCCTTTTTGAATGGGCCGGCGGTATGCCTGCTTTTGAAAAGCTTTTTGATGAGTTTTACGATAAAGTTTTGGCAGATGATATTCTGGAGCCTGTATTCAGGCACATGTCGCCACAACACCGCTTGCATGTAGCGCACTTTGTAGCCGAAGTATTAGGCGGCCCCAAACTGTATAGCGAATCTGAAGGCAGCCATTTTCAAATGATACAAAAGCATTTGGCTAAACATTTAACGCAGCAACATCGCAAACGATGGATGGAATTACTGCTTGAAACAGCGGACAAATTACAACTACCAGATGACCCCGAATTTCGCTCGGCATTTATGGCTTACCTGGAATGGGGCACACGTATCGCTGTGCTTAATTCAAATCTTGATAGTGTACCGGAGTTACCCGATATGCCTATGCCTTTATGGGGATGGGGAGTTCCGGGAGGGCCATATCAAGGGTAATGATAACTAACCTATGAAGTTTTAAACGGCGAAGCCCTCAACAAGGCCATTTAAAACGAACACTCCGGGTTAAACCCCATAAGTTTTCTACCGGTACTTAGGCTATTTGGCAGAAAATCATAACTTCGCTAAATGCAATCATTTGATTTTAGCCACCTTAAGATTACTGTTTTTGATGTGCTGGATGTTTTACTGCTGGCTTTTATCATATACCAGTTATACAACCTTATAAAAGGCACTATAGCGGCCAATATTTTTTTCGGGCTTATACTCATCTACCTGCTCTATTATATTGTTCCCGAATCAAAAATGCCATTGCTGGCGGGTATACTCAAAAAAGTAGCTGATGTAGGCATCATAGCGGTGATAGTAGTGTTTCAGCAAGAGATAAGGCGCTTTTTATTGTTGGTAGGTAAAAATGCATCGCTGCAGCGCAATAAAGCGTGGTGGCGTTACTTTTTTGGCAAGGTTGAAGATGAAAAAAACAATTATGCCCGCATTAAGCCCATTGTAGATGCCTGCAAAAGCATGAAACAAACCCGCACCGGGGCGCTTATTGTATTTGCCAAGTTTTATGATGAGCAATTTTACCAGAATAGCTGCGAGGTAATAGACGCGAAAATATCCAAACGTTTACTCGAAAGCATATTTCAAAAAAGCAGTCCGTTGCATGACGGCGCCGTGGTGATATCTGAAAATAAGATAAAAGCGGCAAGCTGTATATTGCCCCTTACTGATAAAACCGACCTGCCACTGCAATTTGGTTTACGCCACCGGGCAGGCATCGGCGTTACTGAAAGTAACGAAGCCACTGCGATTATCGTTTCAGAAGAAACGGGTGAGATATCCTACGCCAAACAAGGCCGCGTTAAAATGAATATCAGTTTTGCTGAGCTGGAAAAATTGCTGAATAAGGATTTTTGATGTGATTTATCTTTGTTTAGGGGTTGGTTAACCCGGTAACGGCCGATGGGTCAACCACCTTGTAGCGTTTGATCAGAATGGAATAATGATTATTGGGACTATCTCCCAATTTTGCTATACCCATCCTGTCAACACTGGTTAACGCAGCCACCGGCATTTTGCTGTAAAAGATTGCCGCGTTTTTATAATTGCCCGGTATCAAAGCCACCCGGTTTAATTTGGTAAGCGCCGAAAAGCCCTTTAGTAATATGCTGTCATTAAGTTTCTGATCCTGAAATTTATCAGTCGTTTTAACCTGTGCTTTTAATTGAAACGAACCGGCAATAATAAGCAGCAGTATAAGTAGAATCCTTTTCATAGCTATATCTCTTCATACTAAGTTAGGCAAGCTATATGTTAAAAGGTGTTAATTTTTTATTGCGAAATGTTAAAAGAGAAATTTTAAAGATCATTGTAAGACAGCCTTTGCAATGATCTTTAATTATTTTTATTTAATGGCACTAATCGCTTTGCCTGCTTCATCAGCTGCTTTTGCTGAAGCATCATCTTTTAATTCAGTGCGTTGATCCTTGATGTCATTAAGCAAGCCAACCACAAAATCATTTAAATCAAGAATCAAATTATTATATTTAATACCAAAGCCCTTAATTGCCGCTATTCCCTGCTGGGCATCCGCGGGATTGTCAATACTGCCTGTCATTTGGGCCATTCTTCTTAACATATCAAATTGTCCTCTTTTATCAGCATGGATAAATAAGTTGTAAACAAAGGGCCATTGTGCCGCTTTGCCATTTTCGGCATAAATATCTACAATTTGCTTTGTAAGCGGACCCGTGTTATCCTTTTCAAAGCCCTTAGCCAATTGTAATGCCTGTGCCGGGTATAATTGGCTTATACCATTTAAGGCCGCGGCCTGTACCGCATATGATTGGCTTGTAATTGCGTGTTTAAACAGGGTCATATTGCCCTGCATCTTGAGCCTGGCCAGCATATTCAAAGCAGCGGCGCGTACTAATGTGTTTTCATCGGTTTGTGCTAATGATGTTAATACAGGTAAGGCAGCATTGTGAATATCGTCATTTTTCATATTCAATCCCTGGATGGCTTTTAAGCGCAGTCCATAGAATTTATCTTTTAAAGCAGCGATCATAACTTTTTGAGCGCCTTTTTCTGTTTGTCTGGCCTGTGCAGCTTCTATAGCATCGTAACGGTCGAAGTATAAAGGAGCATTGAAATATTGGAACACATATTCGTCGAGCGTTTTATTATCAATTCTGAGTGCAAGCAGGGCGTTTTCAGCATCTACGTTTACCAGGTCGGGTTTAGCATCTGCGCGAAAGGTTAAAGTATCTGCATTGTCGTTCATCCAAACTTTACGGCGTTCTTTTTTACCACCAGCATAAATATCAATAGCCATAGGCAATCTAAAAATTTGCCCGTCCTGTGTTTGTTTCAGGTAAACTGTTTCAGTTTTTGAGGCATCATCCCATTTGTAACTGATATTAAGCACCGGGTGCCCTGCACCATAATACCATTGGTTAAAGAACCAGTTCAGGTCGCGCCCGCTGGCTTCTTCAAGGGCCAGGCGTAATTGCTGTGCTTCACCATTTTTAAATGCATTGGTTTTAAGATAGATATTTAATCCTTTAAAAAAGGCAGCATCGCCAAGGTAGTTGCGCAGCATATTTAAAATACAGCCACCTTTTTGATAGGTAACTACATCAAAAACATCTTCCTTGTCGTCATAATTAAAGCGCACCAGGTTTTTGGTAGATGCTTCCGGCTGTTCAAGGTACTCTTGCATATCCTGGTAATGATGGGCGGCGCCCTCATCCCTGCCATATTTATGCTCGGCCCAAAGTGTTTCACTATAATCAGCAAAAGACTCATTAACGGTCAGATTGCTCCAGCTTTCGGCTGTTACATAATCGCCAAACCATTGGTGAAAAAGTTCGTGGGCTATAGTGCTTGCACCAAAATTATAATAGGCATCTATCAACTGGCGTTTAGTCACGTTTAAAAATTCGCCGTGAAGCGTGGCCGTTGTGTTTTCCATGGCGCCGCTCACATAATCGCGTACCACAATTTGGGAGTATTTGTTCCATGGAAAATCTATACCTAATGTTTTAGAATAAAACTCGATCATCTCCGGTGTCAACCCGAATATTTCTTTGGCATACGGCGCATATTTGGGTTCCATGTAATAATTCACCTCCTTATTGCGCCATTTATCATGGAATATCTTAAAATCACCAACTGCCATCATAAATAGGTAGGGCGAATGTGGCAGTTCCATTTTCCAGGTATCTGTACGCGTGCCGTTACCATTATTTTTTTGCGAAACCAGGCGCCCGTTTGATAGGGTAACATATTTTGACTGAACAGTCATGCTGATCTCTTCGGTGGTTTTTTGGTTAGGCTTATCAATGGTGGGGAACCAGGCCGACGAGCTTTCCGTTTCGCCCTGTGTCCATATTTGGGTCGGTTTGTCTTTTTCTGTACCGTCGGGATTTATAAAATACAATCCTTTAGCATCATTTATAGCCGCGCTCCCCTTAACCTTCAGTAAATTTGGCTTGGAAGTGTAGTCGATATAAATGGTATATGCCTCCTTGTTATGATAAACCTTATCCAATTGAATGGCAACAGTTAAACTATCATAAGTAAATTTAAGCGGGATATTTTTACCATTTTTTACTACTGAAATATTTTTCAGGTCCATGCCTTTGGCATCCAGCCGGAGGGTATCAGTGGGGTAAAAATGAGGTCTTAAGGTGACCCATTCCTTACCATACATATAGCATTTTTTATAATCAAAACGCACATCCAGTTTGGTATGTATCAGGTCGTTGATCTTAGGCGCTGTTTCCCTGTAAACTTCTATTATTGAATCCTTTGCTGTAATTTGCTGAGCGTAAGAGAGATTAATGCTTACTGCAAATACTCCCGATAGGGTAATTGCAATAAGTGTTCTAAATTGGAGCATGTTAATTTTAGTTATAAGTTTTTCCTTCCTTCATCACAAAGGTTATATTTTTCATCGTTTTAATATCCTGCAAAGGGTCACCGTCTACTGCTATTATATCAGCAAACTTCCCTTTGCTGATGCTGCCAATTTTATCGCTCATCCCAAGCAGATCGGCGGCGCTGGTTGTGGCCGCTTTGATAGCTTCCATCGGTGGCATTCCCGCTTCAACCATATATTGAAATTCCATATAGTTTTTCCCATGCGCATATACGCCGGCATCTGTTCCAAATGCGATCTTTACGCCTGCTTTATATGCCCTGGCAAAAGTGTTTTGTATTTGTGTGCCAACTTCAGTGGCCTTACGGGCAATTACCGGCGGGAAAAATCCGGGTATTTTGGCTGAATCAGCCACTGATTTTCCTGCTATAATAGTAGGGACTAAGTAAGTTCCGTATTTTTTTGCCAGTTCCATGTCCTCATCATTCATAAAAGTGCCGTGCTCTATGGAAGTAACACCGCCCAGGATGGCCCTCCTGATCCCTTCGGCGCCATGTGCATGGCAAGCTACCCTCATGCCATAATCTTTAGCCGTTTCTACAACAGCTTTTATCTCCTCTATGCTCATTTGCGCCCCTGACCCATCTTCGCTCAGGTCAAGAACACCGCCGGTTGAAGCTATTTTGATGAGATCAGAACCGCGTTTGAATTGCAGGCGAACCGCTTTGATCATCTCATCTTTTCCATCAGCCACGCCATCGTCGGGTCCCAGTTTATGATTGAAAACATCATCGCGAAAACCTACTGAGCCATCCATATGACCGCCGCTGCCAGAAATAGCGCGGCCTGCGGTAATTACACGCGGACCATCAACCAACCCCTGCTTTATCGCTTTGCGCAAACTGATATTTACCCCACTGCCACCAAGATCCCTTACGGTTGTAAAGCCAGCCATGAGCGTCCTTTTGGCATATACAGCCGCGTGATAAGCAATATCGGCATCAGTAAAAGTAAAGCCTTCCATCATTGAGGTTTTGCTGCCCTGGCTTTCCAGGTGCACGTGACAATCAATTAACCCCGGCATCACTGTTTTGGTTTTCAGGTCGATCACTTTATCTGCACTCCCGCCTGTTGTATACCCCTTTTGTATATCGGTGATGAGCTTACCCTCTACTACGATGGTAACCTCAGTTAAAGCAGTTTTTAAATTGCCATCTATCAGCTTCCCGCATTGGATGTACGTTTTTTGAGCAAATGCTGAAGAGGCAAAAAAAGTGAAAAGAATAAGGTAAAACTTGTTCATGAGCGTTCAGTTAATGTTCAGCTAAATTATAAAGTTTTTTATTTAAAAGGGTATGACGTGTTTAAGGCAAAGCGTGTTACAATCACCTTTTTTAATAACAGCAAAAGTGGTGGCACACTTCTGTCATCACTTTATTCAAATTGGTTCCGTAAATTTGTATATACTGTAATCCCGGACGGTCAAGGTACCATCCAAAACCGCACACCGGGTGTAACGTTTCCGCACGGTATCAATAAGTTTTACCACATAAGTTTTTCATTATCAAAAAGTTAAATATCTGGCACGGATTTTTTAATAATATCTGAAATTTACTTTAAATAGCATAACCATGTTCAAGACTTATTTCAAACTTGCTTACAGAAATATCATAAAGGACAAAGCCTACGCAATGATTAATATATCAGGATTAGCGATAGGCCTGGCCTCCAGTATACTGATCTTGCTTTGGGTACAAAATGAGTTAAGCTATGACAAATTCCATAAAAACGCGAATCAGATATATCGGATCAGCTGTAACCTGGTTGATTCTAAAACTGTAGGAACCCCCGCAGGTATGCCTGCCGGGTTGAAAGCAGAAATGCCGGTTGTTAAAAATGCGGTTCGTATACAACCAGGCAATACTACGCTGCTGGAAACAGGCAACAAAAGATTTCAAGAAGAACGTGTGTTTTATGCTGACCCGAGTTTCATGGATGTGTTTTCCTATCCGTTGGTTAAGGGTGACCGCGCCACGGCATTAAAACAGGAGGATGCTGTTTTAATAACTCAGGAAATGGCAACAAAATACTTTGGAAACGAAGACCCCATTGGCAAGGTAATCAGAAAGGACAATAAAGAAAACATGGTTGTAACAGGTATTTTGGCTAATATCCCTGCTAACTCTGATCTTCAATTTGACTTCATTCTTCCAATGACCTCATTAGCCAGGACGAATGAAGATTTGAAAAATAGCGTATGGACTAATTTTAATTTTTATGACTATTTGCAATTAGATAAGAGTTTTGATCCTTCTGCTGCCAATTTATTAAGCCTGGAAAACCAAATAGACCAGGTATTTCATAAGCATGCTGCCGACATGAAGGCCACATTCCAATTGCAGCCCTTAACCAAAATTCACCTGTTGCCTGAAGAACTGGGGGATTTGCCTGGCCACGGCAATGCGCAATATGTAAAGATATTTTTTATTATCGCCATTCTGATACTAGTTGTAGCCTGTATCAATTTTATGAACCTGGCAACCGCACGTTCAGCCCGCAGGGCTAAAGAAATTGGCCTGCGAAAAGTGGCAGGCGCCATACGCGGGCAACTCATCATCCAGTTTTTAAGCGAATCAGTATTTATCTCTTTCTTATCCTTATTGCTTGCGCTGGGGATCGTCATTATATTTCTGCCGGTATTTAATCAACTGGCCGATAGAAAACTTGCCATCGACGTATCAGATGCCAGGCTTTGGTTAAGTCTTTTTGGCATTGCCTTATTAACCGGGCTCATTTCCGGCAGCTATCCGGCTTTATTCCTATCCGGCTTTAATCCGGTTAAAGTACTCAAAGGGAATGTAAAATCTATGGGCGGCAATTTACTGTTCCGCAACGCATTGGTTGTTATCCAATTCATGGTATCCATTGTATTGCTGGTAGGCACCGTAGTTATTTATAATCAGCTTAAATTTATTAGAGATCGGAATCCTGGCTTCGAGAAAGCCAACCTGTTGTATATGCCAATGACGGGAGATATCTGGAGCAAGCAGCAAGCGCTTAAAAACGAGTTAAAACAAAACACGCTAACCAGTGATTTTGCTGTTATTACTGACCTGCCCACCAACCTGGGGGGCTGGACTGTTAGTGTGAACTGGGATGGCAAGGACACCCATTCGCAAATGTCTATACCGGTAATGGCTGTAAATGAAGATTTTACCCATACATTCCGGGTGAAGTTAGCAGCAGGCCGAAGTTTTTCAGGCGCATTTAAAACTGATTCAACCAGCTACATGATTAACGAAAAAATGGCGGGAATTATGGGTTTAAATGCAAATACCGCAATTGGTAAACCATTGACTCTTTGGGGTAACAAGGGCACTATTGTTGGCGTTGTTAAAGACTTTAATTTTAAGCCGGTTCAGCAGGCCATAGAGCCATTGGTTATGCCCTTTAATAAAATAGGTGGTTTTTTAGTGGTAAGAACCTTACCCGGAAAAACTAACGCCACCATACAAGCTTTAGCAAAAATAAGTCAGCAACTCAATCCCGCTTACCCGTTCAAATTTGATTTCCTTGATCAGGATCTGGCTAACCTTTATAAAGGAGAACAACAGATGGGCAACATTTTTAATCTTTTTGCTATTCTGGGTGTCTTTATATCCTGCCTGGGCCTATATGGATTATCGGCATTTATGGCCGAGCAGCGTAAAAAGGAAATTGGTGTGCGTAAAGTTCTGGGCGCGTCTATTTTCAACCTGGTTTATTTACTGTCTTCCGGTATTACCAGGCTCATCCTGGTTGCCATAATTATTGCAATACCTTTTTCCTGGTATGCAGTAAACAGTTGGCTGGCTGGTTTTGCTTATCATATCCAGGTTAGCTGGCTGGTATTCTTCATAGCCTCCCTGGTAGCTTTAGGCATCGGCTGGCTTACCATGAGTTATGAATCTATTAAGGCGGCTATTGTTAATCCTATAAAGAGTTTAAGAAGTGAGTAATATGATCAATGAAAAAATGAATTAATATTATGATTAAAAACTATTTAAAGATCGCCTGGAGAAACCTTATCAAAAATAAAACTTCTTCTTTTATCAACATTGGTGGCCTTGCTGTGGGCATGGCCGTAGCTATGCTGATTGGTTTATGGATTTGGGACGAGTTGTCGTTCGACAAATACCATCAGAACTATGACCGTATCGCAATGGTAATGCAGCATGAAACCTATAATGGTTCTATTAGCACGGGCTCGGCAATTCCCCTGCCGCTGGATGCCGAGATGCGCAAAAGTTATGGGAGCGATTTTAAGCATATCGTAATGGCATCCTGGACAGACCCTCATGTTTTAACCGTAGGCGATAAAAATATATCCTATAGCGGCAATTTTATGAGTGCCGACGGCCCGGAAATGTTTTCGCTCAAAATGCTTAGCGGTACCCGTAATGGTATAAAGAGGCCTTCTGATATACTAATTTCACAATCGGTGGCAAGAGCATTGTTCGGTGATGCAGATCCCGTAAATAAAACTGTAAAGCTTGATAATAAAGACGCATTTAATATTTCCGGCGTATATGTAGACCTGCCACGCAATACCACTTTACACGATGTTGCATTTATTGGGCCCTGGGAGTATTACATAAAATCTCCGGGCAATGGAAGATCGTTGACAGATTGGGGCGACAATTCCTTATTTATGTATGTGCAGATAGCCGACCATGTGGATATGGCCAAACTTTCAGAAAAGATAAAAAATATCAAACTGAATAGAATGAGCAGGGAGGATATCAAATTTCAGCCACATATGTTCCTGCAGCCAATGAGCAAATGGCATTTATATTCTGAATTTAAAAATGGTACAAATACTGGCGGAGCCATTGAATATGTGTGGCTGTTTGGCATTATAGGAGTATTTGTACTATTGCTGGCTTGCATTAACTTTATGAACCTAAGCACGGCCCGCAGCGAAAAGAGAGCCAAAGAAGTTGGTATACGCAAAGCCGTTGGGTCTTTAAGAGGGCAATTGATCAAACAGTTCTTTTGTGAGTCATTTCTTATTGCGGTACTGGCATTTGTTTTTTCATTGATTTTGATTTGGCTTATAACGCCATACTTTAATGATATCGCTAATAAAAATATAGCTATTTTATGGAGTAATCCGCTATTTTGGGTAGCGGGTATAGGCTTTACCTTATTTACGGGATTAATTGCAGGCAGCTATCCGGCATTATATCTGTCCTCCTTTAACCCGGTTAAAGTATTGAAGGGCACTTTTAAAGCAGGTCGTTTTGCAGCCATTCCGCGTAAAGTACTGGTAGTGGTTCAGTTTACGGTATCTGTTATTTTAATTATCGGCACCATTATCGTTTTTAAACAAATACAGTTTGCCAAAAATAGGGCTGTAGGATACAGCCGCGATGGCCTGCTGAGTATTGAAGTGACAAATGATGATCTTCACAAGCATTTCGACGCGTTAAGGGCAGACTTGCTGAAATCAGGGGCAATAGCAGAGATAGCTGAATCATCAAGTTCTACAACAGGGGTAAATAATAATCGGGGCGACATTAACTGGACTGGAAAAGATCCGGCAATGATGTCTTTTTTTGGTTATATCGGCGTAACCACTCAATATGGTAAAACAGTAGGCTGGCAATTTACGGATGGGCGGAATTTTTCCAGTCAGTTTATTACTGACTCACTGGCCATAGTATTGAACCAAACTGCTGTAAAATACATGGGGCTAAAAAAGCCCGTAGGGCAAATAGTAAGAATAGGGAAAAGGGACCTCACTATTGTTGGGGTAGTAAAAGATATGGTGATGGAATCGCCATATGACCCTGTCAAACAAACCATTTTTTATGTTCGTCGCGGCCCCTCTGATGATATTCTTATAAAGATCAATCCCAATATGAGCGCCCATGAGGCACTCGGTAAGATTGCGGCAGTTTGCAAGATCTATTCCCCTTCCGTTCCATTCTCCTACCGGTTTGCCGATGATGAATATGCCAAAAAATTCGCTACTGAAGAGCGCATTGGCAAACTGGCCAGTTCCTTTGCAAGTCTGGCCATTTTTATCAGTTGCCTTGGCTTATTTGGCATGGCTTCCTTTATGGCCGAACAGCGTATTAAGGAAATTGGTGTACGCAAAGTGCTGGGAGCATCTGTTTTTGGTTTATGGCGCTTAATGTCAAGAGATTTTGTGTTTCTGGTAGTTATATCGCTGTTTATTGCCATGCCGGTTTCATACTATTTTATGCATAGCTGGCTGCAAAATTACACATACCATGCCGGGCTTTCCTGGTGGATATTTGCTGTAACCGCAGCAGGCGCTATAGCTATCACATTACTGACAGTAAGTTACCAGAGTATAAAAGCAG
>JAQBOK010000085.1 GCA_028288085.1 Mucilaginibacter sp. | reverse complement strand
TGCGTATGTGGCAAACAGGGCTGTTTAGAAGCCGAAGCCTCTATGCTGGTGGTAGCAAAAAAAGCCAAACAAGGCATTATACAGGGCAGGCTTTCTACCCTGCAAATAATGCAGGATGAACCACCGGAAAAAATGGGCGACGCTATTATGGATGCTGCCTGTAGTGGCGACCAGTTTGCAATCGACCTGCTTTCAGAAGCAGGACAAAAAATAGGTAAAGCACTAGCCATACTCATCCATATCATGAACCCTGAAACCATTATCCTAAGTGGCAGGGGGGCAAAAGTTGGTAAGATCCTCCTGGCACCTATACAACAAGCCCTTAATAAATACTGCATACCCCGCCTTGCGGCCAATACCAGCCTGGTGATATCCGAATTAGGTTTCGATAGCGAGATCATTGGTGCCGCAGTACTGGTTATGGAAAATTTTGACAGAGAGATACAGAATCAAATACTTACCCAAAAACAAGCAATTATGGAAAAATGAACAGCAGAAACACACATTAACACAAATCAACTTAAAAACTACTAAACTAATTACCATTTCAAATGAAAAAATTATTACCAATCATCTTATTGTTGCCATGCATTTCGATAGGGGCCAATGCCACCCCTAAAACAAACAGCAAGGCCAATATCACAACAGCCGCAACAATACGGCACAAAAGTGATGTAAAATCAATCTCAGTTAATACGCCGCAAGCATTTACCTTAAAGGGTATTGTAAGTGATGCAAAAGGCGAGCCGCTTGTTGGCGTTAGCGTAGGCGTAAAAGGCACTTCCACGGGTGTTCAAACCGATGTAAACGGAAAGTTCAGCATTTCAGCCAATGCTGGCGACGTTCTTGTATTTACTTATATTGGTTACGTTAAAAAAGAAGTAACCATAACTTCTGGTGCTGACCTGTCTATTACACTTGCTGAAGACTCAAAACAACTTGGCGAAGTTGTCGTAACAGCGTTAGGTGTTAAGCGTTCAGAAAAATCACTGGTGTATGCTAACCAGGTTGTTGGCGGCGCTGCTCTTAACACGGTTAAAAACGACAACGTAATGAATTCTTTGAATGGCCGCGTGGCCGGTGTGGACATTTCACCAAGCTCATCAGGCGTGGGTGGTTCAGTTAAGGTAATTTTGCGGGGTAGCAAAAGCTTTGCCGGAACCAACAGTCCATTGTATGTAATTGACGGGGTGCCTATAACTAACACATCAAACGCAAATGGCCAGCCAAACAGCACCTACGGTGGCTCACCAGACGGTGGTGACGGTATCTCCAACTTAAACCCGGACGATATCGAAAGCATCACTGTGCTGGAAGGCGCTTCAGCTGCGGCTCTTTATGGTAGCCAGGCTGCAAACGGTGTTATCTTAGTTACTACCAAAAAAGGTAAAGCAGGTAAACCCCAGATCAGCCTTTCATCATCCTATACCAACGATGTGATCTCTTATAAGCCAAAGTTTCAAAATGAATATGGCGAAACACCAAGCGGCAATCAAAGCTGGGGTGCTAAGCTTTCAACTCCTGAAACGGCCGATAACATTGCTGATTACTTCAGACACGGAAATAACTTCACCAACGCGATCAATCTTTCTGCTGGTACAGAATCGGCCCAGACTTACTTTTCTTATGCAAATACTTATGCAAATGGAGTACAACCAACCAATAGTTTGAACCGTAACAATTTTACTTTCCGCGAAACGGCCCTTTTCTTAAACAATAAATTGTCTGTTGATGTGAATACAAATTATATCAATCAAAAGGTGATCAATACTCCGGGGCAGGGATTTTATTATAACACATTGCCAGGTTTGTATTTATTCCCAAGAGGAGCTGATATTAATGAATACAAGAATAATTACGGTACCCCACAACCGGCACGAAATGGTTTACCAACCCAAAATTGGATAGCCAATGAGGATGTTCAGCAAAACCCTTGGTGGATACTTTACAAAAACCCTAATTACTCTAATCGCGACCGTGCATTAATTAACGCTACTGTAAAATACACTGTTGCCGACTGGCTAAATATTCAGGCTCGTGGTAACGTTGACCGCACTTCTGATAGTTACCAGCAAAATCTGTATGCCGGAACTAACCCAGTGCTAACCCAGGGCCTTAATGGTTCATTTATACGCAGTGAGCAAACATTAACACAAACCTATGGTGACTTCATTGCCAATTTTAAAGTACCTATGAAATCGGCCTTCAAAATTGACGGTTTGGTTGGAGCTAGCGTAACCGATGACAACACAGTAGGAACTAACTATGGTGCAGGCAACGGCCTTTTAATCCCTAACGTATTTATTGATCAAAACGTTCTTACTTCAGGAAGCAGCAATGTATCTACTGCTCAAGCTAATCACAGCCAGATTCAGTCCATTTTTGGAAGTTTAAACCTATCTTATAAAAGCTGGGCATATTTAACAATAACCGAAAGAAATGATTGGTCATCTGCCCTGGCTTTTACAAATAAGGAGTCTTATTCTTATCCTTCAGTAGGTTTATCGCTAATACTGAGCGACATGGTAAAATTACCAAGCTTTATTTCTTACGCCAAGGTACGCGGTTCATATGCGGAAGTTGCCACAACGGTTAACGAATATGCTACCAACCCAATAAGCTACAATGGCTCAGGTGGCGTTGTTTTGGTTAACCCTGTTCCTAGCGAAAACTTAAAGCCAACCAACACTAAATCTTATGAGGCCGGTGTCGATCTGAGGCTTTTTGATAACAGGTTAACTTTTAACTATACATGGTACAAGTCTAATAGCTACAACCAGTTTATACAATATACTCCGGGTGCAGGGTCAATATACACTATAGGCTACCTGAATGCCGGTAATATACAAAATACGGGTATGGAAATTAAACTGGGTTATGATATAGCTAAAACCAGTAATTTCGGTTGGAACTCATCTTTAAATTATTCATATAATAAGAACAAGATCATTGAATTGGAACCTGATGCACCAAATGCTAATATTCAATTAACAGGTAACGGTGCAAATGCTTATGAGTCAGTGCTTACAAAAGGTGGATCGTATGGTGATATCTGGGGCGTTAAATTCGAAAGAAATGCCGCAGGCCAGATCATGGTTAATAGCAGCGATGCGCCTATTAATAGTGGTACCTTTCAGAAAGTGGGTAACCCAAGTCCAAAGTTTCAGATGGGATGGGAAAATACCTTCAATTACAAAAGATTCAATTTAGACATTTTGATTGACGGAAAATTTGGCGGCCAGGTATTGTCAATGACACAAATGCTGATGGACAGCTATGGTGTATCAGTGCCCAGCGGACAAGCACGTGATGCAGGTGGGGTAACTGTTAACGCTGTTGATCCTGACGGAAAAGCGGTGACAAAGGTTGATGCGTTAACTTGGTATGCAGCACAAGGTGGCCGTTCTGGTATTGCTGAACCTTACATGTACAGTGCAACAGTGGTAAGACTTCGTTCTGCTGCATTAGGCTATACTTTGCCTTTTACCAACAGTTTTGTAAAAAATGTCAAAATATCACTTATCGGAAACAACCTGATCTATTTCTATAAAAAAGCTCCTTACGATCCGGAGATCACCATGTCAACAGCTAACGGACTGGGTGGTGTAGACGTATTTAACCAGCCTACCACCAGAAGAATTGGAGCACAATTAAACGTGACTTTTTAATAAATAGTTAATCTTAAAAATATTAGTGATGAAAAATATAAATTTCATAAAAGAAAAATCAATTGGGATTGCCACTTTAAGTAAGTGTATCCTGGTTGCTGCGTGTTTTCTTGTCCTTAGCGGATGTACCAAAAACTTTGAAAACATGAATACCAGCAATGCCGGTATAACTAAAAATCAGTTATTACCCGAC
>JAQBOK010000050.1 GCA_028288085.1 Mucilaginibacter sp. | reverse complement strand
ATGAAACGTTACTACCGATAGGGCGGCAATGCCCCTTAATCCGTCGAGAATTTCAAAATGCTTTTTTGTTTGTAGAACTGTCGCGGTGGGTTTGTACGTATTCATTTAATGTATATCCTACCAGGTTAAATTTAATCTGGCAGAAGCCACCTGGTTTGCTGTTTGGCCAAGATATCTTAATTTAATAATTCAACCAAATTTATAAATGAGCCGGACAGATATAGCAATTGTGCAGTACCAAATTTTTGAGCGGCTGGTTACGGGTGCTTTCTATGTTACGTAGCCCAAGTATTTAATTGCAAGTACTGCAACTTATCACTTTACCGGAACGTCAATATTTCCCTCTCGAGCGTGGACGCTCAAAATTGTCTACAGTCAAGCGAAAGACGCTTGACCGGGCGGGAGAAATTGTACTCTTAGTTATAGCAGAACGAGGTAATAGAATATTTAGACAATCTTTGCGCAGGAGCGACACGGACGTTGGTCGGGATTTGCAATCCACACCCAAGCGCTGTGTTCGCATCGTTACAAATCATCCTAACCAAAAAAACGGACGAACGGAAGTTCGGAAATAATCACTCTTTGATATAAATATTATCGTGAAGTATTCCGTTCGCAGAGGCTGTTCCATCGATCAATTCTAACTGAGTTTTTGTCAATAATTTGATCGTGAAAAGTGTTGGCAAGTCCACATTGCTACCATAATTGTAAGTCATTTGATTTCCGGAGATCAAATAGGTAAATGGAATACCGTTGAGGCCAGGCTGCAGATAAGTACCGTTAAGATTATCATTAAAATTAATAGCCATAACTGGATTGCCGAAACCAACGTTAGTAGTATTATTAGTAAAAGAGGTACTATCTGTGAGTACCCCATTTGTGTATGACTTGGTGGTGGAGGTTTGCAGAAGCCACTTGCCTAATAGTGCATCGGGCGCAACAGCTAAATTAACCGAGCCCTTTGTACAAGCGCTCAAACCTAAAATGATACATAGTAGAATTAAAAGATTTCTCATAGCCCAAAGGTTATAATTCAAATTACGAAAGTCGAGCTTAAAATGATACAGTCATTAACAAATTTGCCTTAATTCCACGTTGATCGGGACTTGCAACTACGAGTGTTCGAAAGATTTAATTAATGGATATGGCACATTGGGCACTTAGCAAGCGGGCCACAATTCAGAGCCTTGCGGCGGCGGATGAGCCAGGAATTCCGCGTGATGTCGCAAATACACCCTTACATTGGCAATTCAGCCCCTTGTTAAACCTAATTAAACGCGGTAACTTGAACAGGGTTATTTAACGCCAAAATATATAAATACGGATTATAGATAAAATTATAGGATATGGAAAATAAATTCAAAAAAAATTCGGTTGGGTACCTACTCGCCATCGCTATTGTTTTGCTTACCAGCAACTTTACCTATCGGAATAGCAAGGCCTCTAACGAAAAAGTAGTTAGAGATGTTTACGCTGCTTATGAGAAAAAAGACTGGAACATGTTGACGTCCCTTTTCGCCAAAGGGTTTACTTTTAACAGTCCAAATGATGATCATATTGATTTAAAGGAATATAAGGTAAGGTGCTGGCCAAATGCCTACAACATCAAAAAGTTTGATATTGAAAAGCTCGTAGTTGACGGAGACGATGTCTTTGTACTCTATAACGGCTGGACTAAAGGCGGCAAAGAATTCCGGAACACGGAGTATTTTAAACTTAAAGACGGTAAAATAAAGGAGTTCACCTGTTTCTTTGGCCCGGGTATAAGTTTCCCGAATAATAAGGGAAAATGATAGCGATATGAGTGGCCGATTATTCGTTACAAGCTTCTAAAATTCCTGCAAAACCCCCTGCTGTCGCAAGCCCCGTTTGCAAGGTAAACGCCATGCTGCCACTTTTGCAATTTCCCTTTCACATTTAAACGGATTATCCGGCACATCGGGTACCCGGCATGCGGACCACAGGCAGAGCCTTGCGGCAGCGTTCTCAAAGAGCACTTTCGGGGGCTGGGGAGTTAGTAAAAAATGGCATTACAAATAAGGATGCAGATAAAATCAGGGCTTTTCTAAAAGAAAATAAATAGGTTGTTTTTATATCGCTTCTTGCATAATCAGCACCAGTCTGTTTATTTTATGTTTGCAAAAATGAATTTAAATCATTAGTTTTAAACCTCTTATAGCAATGTAACTTGTCTTTATTAACATTTTAAATGTTCATTTATGAAAAGGTTTATGTGCTTCCTCTGCTTTCTTATTGCAGCTATGATTACCAATAATGCCTCGTCGCAAGGGTTTTTAAAAAAGCTCAAAGACAAGGTGAATAAAACAGTAGATAATGCCGTTGACAAAAAGGCCGGCGTGGCTCCTGCAGGCGAATCAGGCAAAAGTAACTCCGGATCTGGCGATAAACCATCTAATAAAGGTGGCGGCGGCTTGAGCAACACTACTCCTCCTGATGTGAAAGCTCAAATGGCAGAAGCTGAATCGGCCCATGCAGCTAAAAATTACAGCGATGCCAGGTATTCATTACAGCAAGCGCTAATGGGTGTAGAGATTCAACTGGGTAAACAGATTCTTAAATCTTTACCAGCTTCGGTAGACGCTTTAAACGTGGATACAGTGCAGGACGTAGTAATGAGTACACAATGGGGCTGGAATAACCTGAGCATTCAGCGCATATGGAAAAACAAAGCCGATAAACAGTTAACAATTACTGTTGGCAATGCGGGAGTGTATGCGGGCCTGG
Organism: Mucilaginibacter sp.; assembly: GCA_028288085.1. Taxonomy (GTDB): domain Bacteria; phylum Bacteroidota; class Bacteroidia; order Sphingobacteriales; family Sphingobacteriaceae; genus Mucilaginibacter. The sequence goes on along the minus strand of JAQBOK010000050.1, from coordinate 1,546 downwards.
CGGCTTTGTATTTTACAAATGCCGGTATGATGGAAGCCAGTAACAATAATAAACAAAATTTCAAACAGGTTAGAGTCAAAGGCAACAAAGCAATCATTCAATACGAAGACAGTAGGGGATATACGCTGATCGTATCACTTGGCCAATCGTCCATGATAGTTTGGGAATGTATCAACTTTGCCAACGAGCAGGAAGTGATGAATACAGCCGACTCATTTGATATCAACGGTATAAAAAAGATGCTTGGGGAACAATAATTTCAATCTGCAACAAAAAATAAATCATGAAAGTCTTTATAACATTAATCGCTCTCGTCGCCTTTACAAGTACCTGCGTTGCACAAGATTTTACTAAAGCAATGGCCACTGCAAAAACTTCCTACAGTGCAGGTAAACTGGAAGAAGCACATTTTGCACTTCAGCAAGCCATGCAGGAAGTTGATCTGACAATTGGTAAGGAAGTACTGAAATTGTTGCCAACTAAAATGGACGTAATGGAAATTAATGCAAAGGATGACAATGTTGCTTCTAATGTGGGTTTCGTTGGGGCTACTATAAACCGCGCCTATGAGAAAGGTAGCAGGAAAGCCTACATTTCTATCATTAGTAATTCCCCGCTGGTTGCCATGACAAATACCATATTAAATACACCCCTTTTAGGTGGAATGATAAATGATGGTAAAAACAAAACTGTAAAAGTACAGGGTTATAAAGCAAGGCTCGAAAAGCAGCCAGGAAGCACAACCGACAAAAATAATTACGAGTTGCAGATCCCTTTGGGAAGTGCTTTATTTACTTTTAAGGTTGATGATTGCACAGATACACAAATACTGGCATTTGCCGAAACAATTCCCTTGCAACAGATAGCCAAACTGATTGAATAATATTTTATGATATCAAACTAAAATGGACCGGGCTCCAAGATGGGTTGCATTTATGCAGAAGCTTTAGTTGAAAGACATAAGGCTTTTTTGTTGTTGAGATAATTTGTAAGTTAGTGGTGTGGTGATAGCAATAACCAGCTGCTGAATAGCATTTAAGAGAGCATAGCAGACCAATACCAACTAACATTAACCTAAACCAATGGAAAACCCCGAAAAAAATACGGAGCCATTTATTCAAACTATTATCCGTACTATTCTTACTACAACTATAATTGCCGTTATTTTATATTGGGTGCATCTATTTCCTTCGGGCGGAAAAAGCAAACTAACCCAATTTGAAATGATTTGGTCAGTAGTTTTTTGCGTAGTTTTTGGTGGCCATTGGCTGGAATTGGTGTTTATTAATTACCTGAAATTTGCCTTACCTAAAAACATTTTATTGCTTTATTTGATAAGAGTTGCTTATTGGTTTTTATGCGCAATTCCATTGTTTTTTGTGATGAATTTAATTTGTAATTCGTTCTCGCACAAAACCGGGCACTTGGGTCACTGGTGGGCATTCGGCTTTTTTTATATCGGCATCGAGCTGTTAATGCATGCCATTATGCAAATGAGATTTAAAAAGAGTTTTTATAATGGAGTTTATTGAAATGCATTTTTTCG
>JAQBOK010000075.1 GCA_028288085.1 Mucilaginibacter sp. | reverse complement strand
AAAAATCAACTCAATGAAAACTTTTATTAAAACACTTAAATTAATTTCTCTTGCCCTGCTTCCTTTATGTGGAATGGCACAAAACCAAAACTATGTTGCTGATAAAACGATTCTACTTCCGGGAAATGGCGGCTATGACTATGCGTTTATCGACCAGGTAAACCACATCCTGTATGCATCGCACGGAACAGCAGTAAATGTGGTGGACCTGCAAACCGAAAAGGTGATCGCAACGATCAGCGACATGAAAGGAGTGCATGGTATTGCGATAGTAAATGACCTTAACCGTGGGTTTATCAGCGATGGCAAAGGGAATGCTGTAGTTGCATTCGATACAAAGACGTTTAAAACAATTAAAGCTATACCCATAACCGGTACTGATGCCGACGGTATTATCTATGATCCGTTCTCAAAGAAAATATTTGCTTTTGAGGGCGACAGCCATGCCGTTGTTATAGTTGACCCGCAGGAATTAAAGCAGGTTGGAAAGATAGACCTGGGCGGTGGGCCTGAATTTGCTGTATCAGATGGACAGGGCCTTGTATATAATAACCTGGAGGATAAAAGCAGCTTGAATGTGATCGATGTAAAAACGATGACGTTGATAAAGAATTATCCGCTGGTGCCTTGTGGCGGCCCTACCGGTTTGGCGATCGACAAAGATAATCAGCGCCTGTTTACTGTTTGCCGCGAGAATAAAGGCATGAGTGTAATCGACATTGCAACCGGTAAAATAGTGCAAACCTTACACATTGGTGCCGGGGTTGATGCGGTAGCTTATGATGCGGCAAACAAGCTGGTGATCGCTTCTAATGGTGACGGCACGGCATCTATATTTAAGCAAAACAGCGCGGACGATTATTCGTTGGTGCAAACATTAACTACTCAATACCGTGCAAAAACTATGGCCCTGGACCTTTCAACCCATAAGCTTTATTTCCCGGTTGCGGATTTCCAAAAAGGCACAAAAGTCCAGGTGCCTGATAGTTTTAAATTATTGGTTTATAAACTCAATTGATCCATTTATGAAACGCAGAGACTTTGTTAGAAATACAACACTCACCGCTTTAGGTGCAACACTGATACCTTCAATAGGCGTCTTAGCCAGTCCAGCCGGGGTAACACACCTGGAAAGTGAGGACCTGACCATGCTGCCAGCTCTAAAAGATGATTTCCCACTGCATTTTATGGCGCTTGGAGATTGGGGCCGCAACGGAGAATATGATCAGTTGGAAGTAGCCAAACAAATGGGACAATGGGGTGCCGAACATCCTAATAATTTTGTGATTTCCTGCGGTGATAATTTTTATCCTTCTGGTGTGGTGAGCGAGAATGATCCCTTGTTTCATTACTCTTTTGAAAATATCTACACGGCACATTCGTTACAATGCGATTGGTACCCAGTATTAGGCAATCATGATTATCATACCGATGTTGACGCACAGATAAAATACAGCAAGGTGAGCCGCCGATGGGACATGCCGGCGCGTTATTATACCAAAGAGGTCAACCTGAAAAAGGACAAGGAAATAAAAGATACGGAAAAAGAACAGCCAAAAGGCAAAGTGCTTTTTATTATGATAGATACAGACCCGTTTTTGCACGAGAATAAAGCGGACTATGTGGAAACCGAAATGAAATGGTTAAACGAAACATTGGAAAAAACCTCTGCAGATGTGAAGTGGAAGATTGTTGTGGGACATCATCCTATGTATACCGTAGGGCCGCGTATTGCTAATTATGATACACTGACCATGCGTAAAGCACTATCAAAGGTATTTGAAGACCATAAAGTGGATATTTATTTATCCGGGCATGAACACTCACTACAGCATTTAAAACCGGAGGGGTTTACTCACCAATTTATTTCCGGCGCCGGGTCTGAACTGACCAAAGTAACCGAAGGTGTTCCGTACAGCAAATTCCAGGCTTCGGAGCATGGCTTTATGTATTTTTCTGTTGCTGCCGACCGCTTAAATGTAAAGGCGATTAATTATGCCGGAAAAGTGCTTTATGAAACCGAATTGAAAAAGGCGTAAAGTAATTTGTTTATTAAAAAGAGGCCGTGTCAGAATACAATGATGCGGTCTCTTTCCCTTTATTTAATAAGCTTAACGGCAGGTCCATTTGAACATGCCTATGTTGCAAATAATCGTTAATCGTCGGATGATTATATAATCAGAAATTATGCCGCGGTCATTGTATCTGACTTTTTTAACCGCCATTACATATTTAGTCAGCGGTATGTTGATGCGAATTTTCGTATTTGGTTGTGCAAGGGTAAATTTATTATTAGATGTATTACCATAATATTCCCTTGCAGCTTCCCAACATATAAATACGGCATTGAATTATTTCTTTCGATAGTGAAAATTCGGCCGCGCCCGAAAAGCTTTTCCAATAATATTCTTATCCCAAATAACTCCTTTGCCTTTGCTTCGAGTTTTCTGTTTCTTCATCATTTGAGATGCCGAAAAACGTCAGATTAAATTTACAGTATCAGCTCAAACGGCAGGGATAGTAAACCTGAAAGTTGTGCCTGCACCGATTGTACTTTCAACATTCACCGTTCCGCCGTGTTGTGAGACAAAGTCATTTACGAGCACTAGGCCAAGCCCGGTGCCGATTTCATTATTAGTACCCAATAACGAAGGATTGGTAACCTTTTTAAATAGCTTTTCCTTCATTTCATTGGACATTCCGACACCTGAATCCTCAACAAAGACACAAATCATTTGGGCATCTGATTTGGCATTGATAGTGACAAAACCTTCATGCGGGGTATACTTAATGGCGTTGGTCACCAAGTTTTGCACAATTGATCGCAGCATTAGGGAGTCAGCATTTACAAAAATATCTTTTGGTGTTTTATTTTCCAGTTTGATTTCCTTTTGACTGGCATTTGGCTTTAATAATTCCAGCGATTCTGAAATTCCGGCAAAAAGGTTGATTCTTGTAGGATTAAAGCTCGTTTTCTCACTTTGCTTTTTGGCCCACTCAACAACTTCATTGAGCTGATCCAATAACCTGTGTGAGGTCCGGTAAATGATCTGTGATAGTTGTTTTAATTGTTTCTTGTCCAACCCGCCGGGGTCCTCATTTAACCGTGAAGAGGAAGCCAGTAAGGCGGTGAGAGGGTTCCGAAGATCATGTGATATAACTGAAAGAAATTTATCTTTTGAAATGTTAAGCTCCTTTAATTCATGATTAAGGTTTTCGAGTTCCAATGTCCGCTCATGCACCCGCTGTTCCAGGTCTCGGTTCAATTGCACCAAATCATTGTTGATCCGCTGCAGTTTTTCCTCCTGCTGTTTTAAAAGGCGGTTTTTCTTATACAACTCTGCAAATACCGCGACTTTTGAGCGCAGTACCTCCGGGTTAAACGGCTTGCGGATAAAATCGACTGCACCAGCCTGGTAACCTTTGAACATAGCCGCTTCTTCATAATCATGAGCTGTAATAAAAATGATCGGGATATCTTTCAACTTGTCACGCTGGTAAATAAGTTCGGCTGTTTCGTAACCGTCCATAGTTGGCATTTTGACATCCAAAAGTATTAATGAAAAATCATCTTCCTTTAAAAGTATCCTTAACGCTTCCCTGCCAGAGGTTGCTTTGTAGAATAAATAGTTATCGTTTTCTAAAGCAACCTCCATTGACAATAAATTATTATTGTTATCATCTACCAAGAGAATGTTTAACGGCGCCTTCAATATCGTTTTTTCACTTTCTTTTTTCATGGCTGGTTTAGCGTTTATTTGATAAGCCAAACACGCATCAAAGATAATAACTGATCAGTTTTAACCGGTTTGGTAATATAATCAGAAGCTCCGGACGATATACATTTTTGCCTGTCGCCAATCATCGCTTTGGCCGTTACCGCTATGATTGGCAACATTTTATTCCTGGGCTCTTTACGAATGATCTGTATGGTTTCGTATCCGTCCATTTCAGGCATCATGATATCCATTAAGACAATATCTATTCTTTTGTCGTTATTCAAGATCTCCAATGCCTCCCTTCCACTTTCGGCAGTAATAACTTCTATATTGGAACGTTCAAAAACTGCTGTTAGTGCGAAAAGGTTACGAACATCGTCATCGACCACTAAAACTTTCTTAGAACCAAGCACATCATTATTAGGCCGGATCCGGTCGATCATTTTTAATTTACTCTCACTGATGAACTTCTTATTGACGTGTAGCAAAGTCAATATTTCTTCCAGCAAATAGATGTGTGAATCCGATGTCTTTGAAATGATCTTATGATTTAGCCGCTTTAGCTGAAGAAGCTCATCCTGGGTAAAGTCTCTCGCAGAATGCAGGATGATCGTGGTTTGGGGTTGTTTCAGTAGATTAATTTTGTTCAGCAGGTCCAAACCATTGGCATCCGGTAATACAAAATCAAGGATGATACAGTCAAATAATTCCTTCTTCAAAGCTGTCAACCCTTTTTTCGCTGTGGCAGCCGAGAAAACCTCTATGCTTTCATTGGATAGAAGCTCTGTTAATCGTTGAAGTTCAGCCTCGTTATCCTCTATCACCAATATTTTCTTTTTTGTGTGCTCATGGAAGCTGACAATTCCTGAGATCAATTCATCCAGGGAACTATTGGATAGCGGTTTCAGACTGAAACTTTTAGCGCCATTTTTTAACGCCATGACTCTGTTATCCTCACCAGAAATTAGGTGAATTGGTATGTGCCTTAAGTTGATGTCGCTCTTTAATAACTTAAGAATTTTCCATCCGTTAGATTCCGGCATATTCACATCCAGTGTGATCGCGACAGGATTGTACTTCTGGATACTTTCAAATATTTCAAGGTAACTGATAGCGACAACAACCTTTAACCCCAAATCATGGGCCTTATCAACCAGGATTTTTGTAAAGCGTATATCGTCCTCAATCACCAGCAATACTTTATCTTCCGCAACAATGGTATGGCGATCATCATCCATGATCAATTCGGCCGTATCGATCAAATTAGTTCTGATGTGTGGATTAGAGTAGGTTTCCTTTACCACGTTGACCACTGATTTTTCCTCCTTGTATTTTAATGGCAGGTACAGTGTGAATACGCTTCCCCTGCCCAACTCGCTTCCAACGGTAATGGTGCCGCCCAACAGTTCTGCAAATCCCTTACTGATGGAAAGCCCAAGCCCGGTTCCCCCATATTTGCGGCTGGTGGAGCCTTCTGCTTGCTGGAAGGCCTCAAATATGATCCCCTGTGTATTTTTGGAAATACCAATACCCGAATCCTCGATAGAAAATGCAATGACCGACTCCATATTGAGCAATGGGTTTTCCTGGCCTGGCCTTGGCCTGAAAATGCGCAGCTTTACACTACCCTTTTCGGTAAATTTAAAGGCGTTTGAAAGCAGGTTTTTCAAGATCTGGTTTAAACGCTGCATATCCGTTTCCATCATTTCCGGAAGCCCATCTTCCAGATCGATCTCGTATTTTAGATTTTTTGCTTCCGAAATAGGTTTAAATGTTGATTCCGCGAATGAAGCGATTTCTTTGAAACTAACCGGCATCACGTCAGCTGCGATAACGCCCGACTCGATCTTCGACAGATCAAGAATATCGTTGATCAACTGGATCAGGTCATCTCCGCAGGAATGGATGGTTTTTGCGAATTTTCGTTGTTTTTCTGTCAGGTTGCCTTCGGGGTTCTCAAATAATTGTTGGGCCAGGATAAGCAGGCTGTTTAACGGTGTTCTTAACTCGTGCGACATATTGGCCAGGAACTCCGATTTATATTTGGAGGTCAGTGTAAGTTGTTCTGCTTTTTCTTCGAGTGAACGGCCTTTATCGTGCAGCTCATCATTTGCCCTTCTTAGCTCTTCCTGTTGTGCGGAAAGCTCCCCGGCCAGTGATTGCGATTGCGATAACAACTCTTCAGTACGCGTATTGGTCTCGATGTTGTTCAACACGATACCGATACTTTCGGTCAGCTGGTCCAAAAAGTCGATATGGGTATCATTGAAGCTTTCAAAGGATGCGAGCTCAATTACGGCCTTTACATTGTCTTCAAACAGTACTGGTAATATGACCAGGTCAATTGGTGCGGCACTACCTATGCCTGAACTTATTTGCAGGTATTCATTCGGTACATTGGCAAGCCTTATGCGTTCTTTATCTGTAGCGCACTGCCCAATCAAACCTTCGCTGAGCGAGAATTCCTGGTCGATCAGTTTGCGGCTCTTTTGCGCGTAGCCTGCGAACAGTTTTAGTTTTACTTCTTCGGCGCCTTCAGGCTGCTCTAATATATAGAATGCACCGTGACGGGCATTTACCAATTCGGCCAATTCTGATAGTACTTTATTTGCAACAGCGTTTCGGTCGCGCTGGCCCTGGAGCATCTGTGCGAACTTAGCCAGGTTTGATTTCAGCCAATCCTGTTCGTGGTTCCTGAGCGTAGTGCCTTTCAGGTTGGCGATCATCTGGTTGATGGTATCCTTCAAAGCTTCCAGCTCACCTTTAGCGTCCACACGTATGGTTCGGGTAAGATCGCCTTTAGTTACAGCCGAGGCCACTTCCGATATGGAACGCACCTGCACCGTGAGGTTTTGTGCAAGCTGGTTTACGTTCTCCGTTAAGTCCTTCCATGTTCCCGAAGCTCCCGGTACACTTGCCTGCCCGCCAAGGCGGCCCTGCACACCTACTTCGCGGGCTACCGTTGTTACTTCGTCCGCGAACACCGCCAACGTGTCGATCATTTCGTTGATCGTATCTGTTAACTGCGCTACTTCGCCCAAGGCGTTGATGGAAAGACGCTGTTTTAAGTTTCCTTTTGCGATACCCGTTGCAACTTTCGCAATACCCCGTATCTGCCCGGTAAGGTTGGATGCCATCTGGTTTACGGAGTCTGTTAAGTCCTTCCAGGTGCCACCCACACCTTTCACGTGTGCCTGGCCACCAAGCTTTCCTTCGGTACCTACTTCACGTGCCACACGTGTTACTTCGGACGCAAAGGAGTTAAGCTGATCCACCATGGTATTGATAGTGTTCTTCAGGTCCATGATTTCACCCTTTACGTCAATGATTACGGTTTTGGAAAGGTCGCCGCTGGCCACCGCTTTGGTTACTTCAGCAATGTTTCGTACCTGCGATGTCAGGTTACTTGACATTTGGTTTACCGAGTCGGTTAAGTCCTTCCAAGTTCCGGCAACGCCCGGTACAAATGCCTGGCCGCCAAGGTTACCGTCAGTACCAACTTCACGAGCAACACGGGTTACTTCTGACGCAAAACCGCGCAACTGGTCAACCATCGTATTAATGGTTTCCTTTAATTGCAATATTTCGCCCCGCACGTCAACAGTGATCTTTTTGGATAAGTCCCCATTTGCTATCGCGATAGACACATCAGCGATATTACGGAGCTGAGCAGTAAGGTTACCGGCCATTTTATTTACCGAGTCAGTTAAGTCCTTCCAGGTACCATCCACACCAGGTACATTTGCCTGGCCGCCTAACTGCCCTTCAGAACCCACTTCCCTGGCTACACGGGTCACTTCAGATGCAAAACCACGCAGCTGGTCAACCATAGTATTAATGGTATCTTTTAATTCCAATAGCTCACCTTTAGCATTTACCGTAATCTTTCGGGAAAGGTCACCCTTTGCCACTGCGGTGGTTACCTCAGCGATATTACGCACCTGCGAGGTCAAGTTATCCGCCATTTTATTTACCGAATCGGTTAAATCCTTCCAGGTACCACCCACACCTGGCACATTTGCCTGGCCGCCTAACTGCCCTTCCGATCCAACTTCACGAGCCACGCGCGTTACTTCGGAACCAAATGAATTGAGCTGATCCACCATTGTATTAATAGTGATCTTGAGCTCGAGCATTTCCCCCTGCACGTCAACTGTGATTTTTTTGGATAAGTCGCCTTTAGCTACAGCGGTAGTTACTTCTGCTATGTTACGTACCTGGCCGGTTAAGTTACCCGCCATTTGGTTTACTGAGTCGGTTAAGTCTTTCCAGGTACCGCCAACACCCGGCACATTGGCCTGCCCGCCTAATTGCCCTTCAGAACCTACTTCACGCGCTACACGGGTTACTTCTGATGAGAAGGAGTTCAGCTGGTCAACCATAGTATTGATTGTATTCTTTAATTCCAAAAGCTCGCCTTTAGCGTCAACCGTAATCTTTCTTGATAAGTCGCCCTTAGCAACGGCGGTTGTCACACCAGCAATGTTTCGTACCTGGTCAGTAAGGTTACTACCCATCTGGTTCACCGAATCGGTCAAATCTTTCCAAACTCCGCCGACACCCTTTACCCTGGCCTGGCCCCCTAATTTCCCTTCGGTGCCTACTTCCAGCGCAACACGCGTTACTTCGGATGCAAACGAGTTAAGCTGATCCACCATGGTATTAATGGTCTTTTTCAGCTCAAGCATTTCGCCCTTCACGTCAACGGTGATCTTCTTAGAAAGGTCACCATTTGCCACAGCAGTGGTTACACCCGCTATATTACGTACCTGCGATGTTAGGTTACCCGCCATGCGGTTTACGGAGTCGGTCAAATCCTTCCAGGTACCCGCAACACCCGGCACTTTTGCCTGTCCACCTAGTTTACCCTCCGTACCTACTTCCAACGCCACACGTGTTACTTCGGAAGAAAAGGAGTTCAGCTGATCTACCATGGTATTGATGGTATTCTTCAGCTCCAATATTTCTCCCTTTGCCTCCACCGTAATTTTTCGTGAAAGGTCGCCTTTCGCAACAGCCGTAGTTACCGCAGCTACATTACGCACCTGCGCGGTGAGGTTACCTGCCATCTGATTTACCGAATCTGTTAATTCGGCCCATACACCGGCAACGCCTTTGATCTTTGCCTGCTCACCCAATTTTCCTTCCGAGCCCACCTGGCGTGCTACCCGCGTTACTTCCATTGAGAAGAGCCTGAGTTTGGAAAGCATCTGGTTAGACTCCTTAGCAATGCGCAAAAATTCTCCCTTTAAAGGGTGCCCGCTAATCTCGAGCGGTATATGTTTGGAAAGATCGCCATTTGCAACAGAGTTGATCATCCCTGCGATTTCGAGCGTTGGAGAGGTTAGGTCCGAAATTAGATTATTTAATGAGTTGATGCCGCCGGCCCATTCACCCCTTGCATCCGGCAACTCAATTCTCTTTGACAGGTTTCCACGTTTCCCTATCGTTGTTTCAGCTGAGGATATCTCAGCTACCAAACGTTCATTCATATCAATAATGTCATTCAGTACTTCGCATATCCGGCCATTGATGCCAGCCTGCGTAACCGGCATTCGTACATCCAGTTTCCCGTTTTTAACGAGGGAAAGAACCTTTAAAAGCTCTTTAAGATCCAGCGAATCTTCGCTACCATTCAAATGGGTTCCGTTTTTAAATGGGGTATCAATTACTTCCTGTTCCATAAGGGTATAAGTTTTTTGAATTATGATTAATTAAAGGAACTACGTTGCGGTTTATTAAGCCAGCATGCTGAAAAAAAGTGTCATAAATATAAAAAAAAATTGATTTTTTATAAAGCAAAGTAGCTTTAAATAGAAAATGCCCTGCATTATACCCAAAAAGGTAGAGGGGTGTAAAAAAGCAAACAAAAAGCAAAATAGAATAGTTTACCATCTGATTTTTTTTGTGAAACCTTCTTGTCAATAGCGATGTTTACATTGCCTTCTCCCACGTTGGGGGAAATGGCATCAGACAATCAATCACAACTGTTGATTCATTATTGTGCCCGTTTTATTCTTTCTAATTGTAATATCAACGATCTATTAATTATTAACAGTAGCCTGATCATTAATATTTGCTTTGATCTTTTCTAAGAACTCATTAATATCAAAGGGCTTATTTATAAGAGCATCCGCACCCACTTCTTCCTTTATTTGTTCAATATCCGGGTTGGCCGACATGAGAATCACCTTGATATGTTTCAAGTGCGCCTCTTGCTTGATATACTTACATATGTCTTTCCCGTGGTGACCGCGCAAATTCAGATCAAGTAATACCAAGTGCGGTTTAATTCAGACCACTGCATTTTCATACCCGACGAAGTCAGTAAAACTGGATACCTCATAGCCCGCTTTTTCCAATGTGATAATTGATATGTCAACTATATCTTGTTCTTCTTCAATAATTAAAATTTTTCTCATGCAAAAATGGTTGGGTCAAATTTGTCAGGAACGGTAAAGATCATTTAAAGCGAATGCGATAATAGATTTGAACAGTTGATACTTGTTCAATTGAAAAATTGTGCATCGATTTAGAGGCAAAAACACAGATCGCCAATAATAGTTTTTTAAAAAAAATATTTTATTCAGGTTAGCCAATGCATTTTATTCGCCAAGTGCTTTCCCTGATTTGCAAGCGAGAATGAAGCGAAATTACGTCATCAAATAATGACAGTAAATAACTTGTGTTTTTTTGTCAGGAATCGATATGCTTTTGAAAAAATCACGACTTGACCGTGGGAAAGGCGACAAAAAACAAAGGTCCCCATAGCGTAGTGTACTATGAAACTTATGACACCTAATCTGCTGCCAACTAAAGAGAATTACATATTAATCCATGAAAAGCCGGGTTTTTGTTGAAGATTAATCAAAGAGTTTATGGATATGACAAAGTGGTTAAATTATTTATTGTATGCAGCATCATTAATCCAATGAAAATCCCGTTGAAACAGCGGGAAGCCATTAGGATCCAGTCTTCTCAACCAAACTTCAACTGAATATTTTTTCCACGCTCCTTTTATTATCAAATAAGTAGTTGTATCGGCCTTGTTCGTACCTTTGAAATTTTTTAATTCTGTAGGTCCTGGCTTTATTAAATTGTACACTAAATAGAACTTATGTGTTGTATCTGCATAGGCATAGGCTACTACAGTATGTTTTTTAAAATCAGGCTTAAAGCTGTAATTGCTAACGTTGTCATCCATCATCTGAATTTGCGCATCGCCATCACGACTTATCATAAATTTTTGCCAGCGGATGGTGTCAGTTGTTAAAGGTTTTAATGTGTCCCCGTTTTTTATAAAAGTATCTACATTGTATATGCCGTACAATGGTGGCTTCTTAGCCTTGCCACCGTATTGTTTTTCTCTGGCAAGGGCATCAGCTAAGCCGAAATAAAGCGTATAGAAAATCATGACATATTTTACAGCAATTAGCGTGGTGTTTTTCCATCCTGCTTTAAAGCGGTGGGGCGTTAGGTTTGACGGAAGTGTCTCCCTATTTCTAAAGAAAAAATCCATCAACCTACCTGTATCCCTGAGCATTAAAAAGATGCACATTATAACAAGCATAGTTGCAAGCAGCTTTACTGGTACGTCAAAACAATAATTAATGGCCATTATATTAATTGCAACAACCAAGCCCATGATGGCGCCAAGAGCGCTGGTTTTTCTGAAAAATAGCAGTAACCCAGTAATTATTTCGGCAGAGCCCGTAAAATAATTAAAGCCTCTTGAATATCCCATATAGGTCCATGCAAGGCCCATTGGCGAAAGCTTTCCAACCGGCTCCAATAACCTGCTAAACGATGGTGCCGGAAACTGTAGTTTTATTATCTTATAAAACCCATAGCATATCATTGTGATAGCCACATAATAACGTATTATAACTATAAGCCAATACAATAGCTTGTTGTAATTTGAGGTATTGCGACTTGTAATTGACCATATCGCAGAACCAACTATTGACATCACAAATATTAAAAGGAGAATAATGTAATCGTAGATAGTATCGCCGCTGCCAGTTATAGCAATAATAATTGGTTTATCCAGGTGCAGGATGTGCGCGCCAATCCATGGAACAAACTTATAAAGGGGCTGGAGATAGATCGTCTGTAAATTATCAGAATAAGGGAGCACCCCATTGGGATTGAAAAATATGTACAAAATAAAAAACAACATGAAGAATCGGAATGCTACTTTTTGAATTGTTGACCAGTAGGCGGGTTCGGCTTTTAAGGTTGCCATGCAGTTTTTCAGATTATTAAATTGTGATTATCAACCTCCAAAATAAAGAATTAACAATAATAGTTGGGTAGCTATTATTTAAGATTATTAAAAAATGCAATTAATAATTTAGTCTATGATCGGTGTTTTCACCACCCCCACCTTGAAATATTGATTTCGAAACGGTTAGATATACATCCTTTCGCCTTTTTCAATATTATCCATTCCAAGCAGTCACCCCCATTGTCGCCTGAACATCTTCAATAAAACGGTTCGAAATCCGTATCGACCTGAGTACATTGACAGAAATTCAATCTTGTAACAGCTTGGATATAAGAAACTTGCATTTATTGTTCATATAATTTTGCTGAGATTATTCGCAGCCCATTCTTACAGATGATAGAAATTCGTCCTGCATCCTTCAAATAGCCATAAACATATTCAAAAGTTTATCACTGTTTAAATATGTCAGGAAAGGTGCAAATCATCACGTTCTTTCCCTTTTTTATTTCCAATAAGCCGGTTTGATTTAATGGTGTATCACTTTTTATCCCAAAGTTTTTTATTCAATACCCGGTTCATGACCTGCTCGCGGTAGTTCCGGCTGATGGGAATACGGCTGTTGCCAATAAATAGCTCACCGGCTTCAATGCCATCGATCTTGCCGATCGCAGCAATAAAGGATTTATGCACGCGGATAAAGGCATCTCCGGCCAGATTTTCTTCCAGGCTTTTGAGCGAAAGCATAGTCACATATTTACCTTTGGTGGTGTA
>JAQBOK010000339.1 GCA_028288085.1 Mucilaginibacter sp. | reverse complement strand
GGCAATGGCCATTTTGATTTCAAAGCATTACCCTCATCAATGCAGGTAGCGCCACTATTTGGTTTTGCAGCTTTATCGGGCCCGTATAGGGGAATATTAGCGGGGGGTAATTTTTCGGGAGTAATGCCTTATGAGGGAAGGTATGATGCCGATTATGGCGATGTATTGTTATCGGATAAGGGAAGGAATTTTAAATATATTTCTTCTGTATCCTCCGGGTTTTTATTGAGAGGTGAAGTAAGAGATATTAAAGCGATAAAAACAGCCAACGGGATTATTTATGCTGTTGCGTTTAATAATAAACAGATTGGGTTTTTTAAGTTAAAAAATTGAACATGAATAAACTATCAGCATTCTTAGTTGGCTTAAGTTTACTTTGCAGCAGTGTAGCGCACTCCCAGGATGCATGGCTAATAAAAGCTAATAAAATTGATCCGGCCAATTACTATGGTGTTACTGTGGCTAATGGCATGATCGGTATCGTATCCTCGCCTGAGCCCTTTACTGTAAAAAATGTAGTACTTGCAGGCGCTTATGACCTGTATGGCAGGGGGCGGGTAAGTAATTTTCTGAACAGTTTTAACCTGCTCAACATGTATCTGGAGATAGATGGCAAGCGTATTGACGCCAAAAACATCAGCAACTTTAAGCAGGAATTGGACATGCAGCATGCAGCCTTTACCACCACGTTTGATTATGGTGACGCGGCATCTATAAAATACACCTATTACTCGTTACGGCAGTTGCCTTTTACGGTTTTGATGGATATAACCATTACTGCAAAAAAACCAATAAACATTACCGCCGCCAGTATTATGGAAGCACCTGACGCTTTAAAGGATGTGCAAAATTATTACAACGAGATAGACAGGCCCCATACAACTATCAGCTTGCTTACCTCTACCGCAAAAAGCCCTACCGGTAAACTTCAGTTATGCGCATCAAATTCTTTTATATTTAATGAAGAACATGGGCAGGAACCGCGGGTGATCCATGAGATGTGGGATAACAATATGCACCTGATGAAATTCAGCAAGGCTCTTGCAGCCGGGCAACATTATCAGTACGCGGTTGTGGGCTCATCCATTACTTCGGCACAGGATGCCGATCCGCTGAACCAGGCAGAGCGTTTAACCATGTTTGCCAAACTTGAAGGCCGTGAACGTTTGATTGAACATCATGAAAAAGCCTGGGACGAACTTTGGAAGAGCGATATTAAAATTGAAGGCGATCCGCAGGCACAACAGGATGTACATAGCATGCTTTATCACTTGTATTCGTTTTCGCGTGCCGGTACCGCCTACTCACCATCGCCAATGGGCTTATCAGGACTGGGCTACAATGGACATGTTTTTTGGGATGCTGATCTTTGGATGTATCCGGCCTTACTGGTATTGCATCCTGAGATTGCCAAATCATTAGTTGAATACCGTTATCAGCGATTGGGAGTGGCAAAGCAAAATGCTTTTGAACATGGCTATAAAGGTGCGATGTTCCCCTGGGAGAGTGCCGATAGCGGCGTGGAGGAGACACCGGTTTGGGCACTGAGCGGCCCGTTTGAACATCATATTACAGCATGTGTTGCATTAGCCGCGTGGAATTATTATTGCGTAACGCAGGACAAACAATGGCTAGTGGAAAAAGGATGGCCAATACTATCAGCTACTGCCGATTTCTGGGCAAGCCGTGTTGAACGCAATGGCCCCGGCCATTATGATATTAAAGATGTTGTTGCGGCTGACGAATGGGCAGAAAATATTGATAACGATGCCTTTACCAATGCCGCAGCAAAAGCAAACCTGCAAAATGCAATTGCCGCCGCAAAGATACTGGGTGTTAAAGCCGATGCCGACTGGCAACTGGTAGCACAGAATATACCGATATTAAAATTCCCTGATGGGGTAACTAAGGAGTTTGCAACTTATAAAGGTGAAGGTATTAAGCAGGCAGATGTAAACTTGCTGGCTTATCCCTTAAAAACAATAACCGAACCATCGCAGATAAGAAAAGACCTGGAATATTATGAAAGCCGGGTACCTAATGAGGGTACACCTGCTATGACACAAGGAATATTTACCTTATTATATGCAAGGCTGGGCGATGGTGATAAAGCCTATCACTTTTTTAAAGATGCTTATGAGCCTAATCTGAACCCTCCATTCAGGGTAATTGCAGAAACTAAAGGTGGCACCAACCCGTACTTTGCAACAGGCGCAGGTGGAATTACACAGAGTTTATTAATGGGTTTTGGCGGTTTGGATATTACACCAACCGGTATTGTACAGGTTAAAAGCAAACTGCCCGCAAACTGGAAATCATTAACAATAACAGGTGTTGGTGTAGAAAAAAAGACATATATTATTAAGTAGCGAAATTTTTTAAACGATCTTTTAATGAAACTTCTTTTGTTAACGTTAGCGGTTTCTGTGCTGCTTTTCTCATCATGTAAAAAATCTGATTATAAGGCTATTTTACATGATCCCGGCTTATATAGCCGTACTGTTCACGAGCTGAATAGTGTTGTAATGGGTAACAACTTTACCCCTGTGGTGGCGTCACGCAATTATGCTTATGCTACAATTGCCGGGTATGAGGTGATAGCTGCAGGCTATCCTGACAAATATAAGTCTCTTGCCGGTCAGCTTAATGGCCTTAAGGTAGTTGCTAAACCAACAGCAAATGAAAGTATTGATTATGAATACGCGTCTGTGCTTGCATTTTGCAAGGTTGGTGAAGCGGTAACTTTTCCGGAAGGAAGTTTAAAATATTACACAGATAGCCTGCATCAGTTGGCCGTTACCCATGGCATGCCCGATGAGATGATAGCAGGCTCAGAAAAATATGCCGGGGCAGTTGCGCTATCCATTATG
>JAQBOK010000333.1 GCA_028288085.1 Mucilaginibacter sp. | reverse complement strand
TGCAATGGGAAAAGGAACGACGAAGCAATCCCATAAGGTTGTATCATGCATTTAGGTTTATCAGCAGTTAACCGCCTGCGTTGCTATCTATTAGAGCAGCCATTGTTAACCCAATAATTCCTTAAGTAAAATAATCAGAACCTAAAATATATTATTCTGCAGTTGTGGGGTCAATAACTGTCGAAACCTCGCTAACAGAATTTGCAGGGAACCCGCCTTGTTTTGCGTGCTCACGAACCATTTCCCGTTAGGTGCAATGTAAATGCAATAGATCTTAATTCGTGGTATTAGCTATTGATAAGTATTTCCTTTGCCATGATCATGGGAACGCTGATATATTTCTTTTCCATGTAGTTGATCACTTTTTCAAGTATTTCGCGCGATTGCTGGTCCATACCTTGCACTTCCTCTGCGAATACGGAGTTTAAGGCAGTATTGCGTATCTCTTTGATCTTTTCGGGTACTTCGCGCATAGCTACTTCAACACGGCGTTGTTTTAGCAAGGGCAAAAATTCAGATATATTTTGTTCAATTATCTTCTCAGCCTCTACCAATTCCTTATAACGTTCCTGCAGGTTATTTTTGGCAACCTCATTCAGCGAGTGCACTTCAATAAAGTTAACCGGAAATTCTGTTAAAATTTCGGGAGCTGTATCATTCGGAATAGCCAGGTCTACAATGGTTTTTTTATCCGTTTCGCCATTCAACAACGTTTTATATATTTCAGTTGTGATAATAGGCTGCACAGAAGATGTACAGGTGATTATAGCATCAAAACCTTTATCATAGGTTTTTAATGCTTCCAGTTCGTATGCTTCGCCACCCAGATCAACGGCCAGTTGCTGTGCTTTAGACAATGTACGGTTAAACACAACGAAGTTTGAAAATTTATGCTTTTGCAGGTACTTGGAAATATTACGATTGGTTTCGCCCGCACCAATGATCAAAACACGGGCGTTTGTACACAATTTTAGTTCTTTAAGCTTACGGTAGGCGAGTGAGACTACAGAAATAGGATTACGGGAGATATTGGTATTGGTATAAACTTCTTTAGCGGTTTTTACAACTGTGCTCATCACCATGCGTAAATAATCGCCGGTAAGGCCCTCCTCTTTGCAACTTTCATACGCTTTACGTATCTGCGGTAAAATTTCTTTTTCGCCAACTATCAGGCTTTCCAACGAGCATGAAGTTCTCAGTAAATGATTTAGTGCCTCATTATCTTCATATATAGAAGCGCCCTGTAAAAAGATGCCCATATGGTCAGCACAAATACCTATATCAAGCGCCTCAATAAATCGTTCTGTAAAAGCAGCATCAATAACACGGCTGGCAGCCATTACAAACTCCACGCGGTTACAGGTAGCTAAATAAAATATCTCTGGGATATCAAATTGTGATTTAACCCGTCTAAGTTTATCAATCAGATTTTCCTGGCAAATAACCAGCTTTCCCAATTCCTTCAGCTCAATCTGTTTATGCGTAAAAGCGATGATTTTTAAATACTTCAAAACGGTTTTAAATTTGACCCAACAAAAGTAATAGGATTACACTCCCCCAATGTCAACACTTTGTCAAACACATCAATTTAGAATGCTTATAAATTGATGTGTTTTGAACGTTTAAACCCTAAGTCAACTGATACGGTTAATTAGGGAATAGTGTTATATTGAACAATGCAAATACTCAAAAAGATCAGTCTCGTTATCCTGATCATATTCTACCTGGTTGCTGGCATCAATCATTTCAGAAATCCCGGCTCCTATCTGCGTATTATACCGCGTTACCTGCCTTACCCTACTGTTTTAAATATACTGGCCGGTGGGTTCGAACTATTATTCGGAATACTATTCGTTTTTTCAAAAACCAGGTCATTTGCCGCATGGGGTACAATACTAATGCTGATTGCTTTTTTGCCGGTACATATCAGCATGATAGGCGATGCCCCTTTAAAATTAGGTAGTTTAACGGTAACTCCATTTATTGCATGGATAAGATTAATAATTTTACAACCACTATTAATATGGTGGGCTTGGTGGTATACTGAATAGTGTAAGCAGAAAGATAAATGATTTTAAAGCACATTCCTTACATTAGCCAACGATATTTGTAGTAATGAAGATACGGAGAGTAGAACCCAAACGATATGTTAAATTACGCACCTTAGCAACTTTGATTGATTATGGCATCTATATTACATTATTCGTTTTGTATGTTACCACCTTTGGGGATAGAAATAATGAAAACGGATATACAGTAACAGGATGGCTTTTTTGGCCGATTCCTATAGTTTGGTTTTTATATTTTGTTGTTTTGGAAGCTTTTAGTGGCTCAACTCCCGGTCACGATATCTGCAAATTGGTAGTTATAAAAACAAACTGCGAAAAAATCAATCTCGCTGATGCTTTTAAACGTCGGATTATAGACCCAATTGATATTTTATTTTACGGGATACCGGCTCTCATTTGTATTTGTAATACGCCAAAATTTCAAAGATTGGGTGATCTGTTTGCTGATACCATGGTTGTAAAAAAATCAGACATAATAGAAACTGAGATTGTATTTTAATCAATGATCAAAAAAGAAATATTTAGCATTCCCGGTGCCAAAGGCAGAAATATGCTGATGGACCTCACCTATGACGATAACAATCCCAAAGCGCCACTGGTAATTTTTGCTCATGGTTTTAAGGGGTTTAAAGACTGGGGGACGCATAACATGGTTGCAAAGTATTTTGTTGAGCGCGGGTTTAGATACCTAAAATTCAACTTCTCGCACAATGGTACTACAACCGACAAGCCGATAGATTTTGCAGACCTGATTGCCTTTAGTGAAAATACATTTTCGATTGAACTGGATGACTTGAATGCGGTTATTGATTTTGCCTGCAATGGTTCGGCCATACCGGTTGCTAAAGATGTGAACCTTATTGGCCATAGCATGGGTGGTGGTATCAGCATCATAAAAACAGCTGAGGATAAACGGGTAAACAAATTGGTTACGATGGCTTCTATCTCCGATTTTAGGAACCTTTGGCCACAGGAAGCAGAAGCCCAATGGAAAATACAGGGCATAAGGTACTTTGAAAATGCCCGTACCGGGCAACAGTTACCTTTGAAATCAGGTTTATTAAATGACCTGGACACACATCCTGCCCGTTTGAATATCATAGAAAAAGCAGCCGGAATACAGCAACCCTGGCTTATTATACATGGTGAGGCCGACCCGACAGTACCCGTTGACCACGCCAGGGAATTAAAAGCCGCTCAACCTAATGCCGGGTTAGTAATAATTGCAAACGCCAATCATACTTTTTGCAGTTCACATCCTTACAGTCAAAATTCATTGCCTGCGCCTCTACTCGAGTTTTGCAATTTGGCTATTGATTTTTTCAATAAATAATGACTTATACGTCATATAGAGGCAACCTTTTAGGGTTTTTAGTACGTAAGTAATTAGGAATTACGATACTTGTGTATGAGTTTAGATAGCGCCTCAAAAAAGGGCGGAAAATTTCTTAATCCTATCCCAACTGATGCGGGTGGTTTCAGTAAATTGATACCCATATTAAAGGAATATATTAATAACAAGGCCGAAACCGTACCAAAACAACCGTTAGGCCCCTTTACAACCAAAGCATCAATCTATAATAAACCACCGGCAAGCGGGCTCAGGATCACCTTAATAGGGCATTCGAGCTTATTGATAGAAATTGATGGAAAGCGCATCCTGACTGATCCTGTATGGAGCGAGCGGGTTTCGTTTTTATCTTTTATGGGGCCAAAACGTTTTTTCGATCCGCCTTTGCCCTTGAATCAACTTCCGCCACTGGATGCGGTACTCCTGTCGCACGATCATTATGACCATCTGGATAAAAACACCATCAAGTTTTTTGCTGATAAGACCATTCCTTTCTTTTGTTCTTTGGGGGTTGGGCAATATCTTGAAAAATGGGGCATTAACAGGAATTTTATTACGGAAATAGAATGGGGCGATAGTGTAATGATTGGTCATGACCTTATTTTGACTGCTACACCCGCGAGGCATTTTTCGGGCCGGGGGATTATTAATCGTAACGAGACGTTGTGGTCTTCCTTCGTACTAAAAGGGCCAAAGCACAATATATTTTTCGGCGCCGATTCTGGCTGGTTTCCTGGCTTTAAGGAGATTGGCGACGCATTTGGGCCATTTGATTTAACCATGCTGGAAATAGGTGCTTACGGGAAATACTGGCCCGATATCCATATGGGGCCCGATAATGCCTCTAATGCACATATTGCACTCAGGGGCAAATTAATGATGCCCATACATTGGGGTACTTTTAACCTGGCCCTGCATGCCTGGTACGAGCCGATTGAAAGGCTCTTACAATACGCTAAGGACAAGAAAATAAAACTGTTTATACCCGAACCCGGCAAGCCCACAGAAGTTAAAGGGGCACTTAATTCGGAATGGTGGATTAAATAAGATGGCCAGAAGACTGGCGTTAGATAATTTATAATAATTTTATCATTCATACACGAGTCTTTGCTTCATCCACCACCTTTCTGCCGCGTATCCCGGGTTCTGCTTTATAGAGATGGATTTAAGGAGATGCGCTCAAAGAACTTCTTTCAAATGCTTATAATTTGACTTAAAAGTATCCAGTACCTCGTCCATGCGGCCATTGAGTATCAATTTGCTCATGGATAGGGCCATTCCTTTTACTTGCTCAAATTCTATCTTAGGTGGCATGGCCAGCGCATTAGGGTCGGTCATGATATTCACTAGTACCGGGCCCAAAAAAATCAGTGCTTCACGTAAAGTCTGCTCCACATCATCGGGATCTTTTACAGTTATACCTTTAATTCCCATTGCCTGTGCAACCATCGCGAAATCCGGGTTGACCATATCAGTTTGCCAATCGGGCAGCCCGGCTACCTCCATCTCTAATTTCACCATACCCAATGACCTGTTGTTAAATACAATGATCTTTATTGGTAATTTATATTGAACTATCGTAGCCAGGTCGCCTAACAACATCGATAGGCCGCCGTCTCCACACATGGCTATCACTTGCCTGTCTGGGCAGGCTAACGCTGCCCCAATTGCCTGCGGCATAGCATTAGCCATTGAGCCATGATTAAATGAACCGATCATTTCGCGCTTGCCGGTTGCTTCAATATAACGTGCTCCCCACACGCATGACATTCCTGTATCCACAGTAAATATCGCATTATCGGAGGCCAACTGGTTAAGGATACTAGCTACAAATTCGGGGTGTATATTATCACGATGGCCGCTATCATCCACATAAGTATGCTGCTGCTTTTTTACTTCATCGTAAAATTTCAGTTGTGCCTGCAGAAAACTATCATCCGTTTTCTGCTTAACTAATGGCAACA
Source organism: Mucilaginibacter sp. (assembly GCA_028288085.1). GTDB lineage: Bacteria > Bacteroidota > Bacteroidia > Sphingobacteriales > Sphingobacteriaceae > Mucilaginibacter. The sequence goes on along the minus strand of JAQBOK010000333.1, from coordinate 1,173 downwards.
ATGCATTCAAGGTATCCTTTACCGATCCATGTAAACCAATATCCACCTTTGCACGTCTGCCTATCCGCTCAGGTTTTATATCTACCTGCACTATCTTGCAATCCAACGGCATAAACTGGGTATAAGGAAAATCGGTACCCAAAAGTATAAGCAAATCTGATTCATGCATACTGTGAAAAGCCGAGGGCAAGCCCAGTAAGCCGGTCATACCTACTTCATTAGGATTATCATACTGTATGCTCATTTTCCCACGGAATGAATAGCCCACAGGCGCATGAAGCAATTTGGAAAGTCCCACTACCTCGTCATGGGCATCGGCTGCTCCAATCCCGCAAAAAATGGTGATCTTGTTATGCAGACTTATCAATTCAGACAACTGCTGCAGTTCATTCAGAGATGGCCTTATTTCTGAAACCGGTTTATAAGTTTTTAGAGACGTTGCGATGTCTTCTGCATCCATTTTGGTCAAATCGCCGGGCAAGCCAATTACTGAAACCCCTTTTTTGTTCAGCGCGTACTGTATCCCGGCCTGCAGCATTCGCGGAAATTGTGCCGGCGTAGTAGCTATCTGGTTATAATAACTGCAATCATCAAAAAGCTTTATCGTATTGGTCTCCTGGAAAAACTCAGAACCAAACTCCATACTCATACAGGTAGAAGCGATGGCGATAACCGGCGCTCCGGCACGGTGGGCATCATATAAGCCATTTATAAGGTGAACATGCCCAGGCCCGCTGCTACCGGCACAGCAGGCAAAGCCATTCAATTGTGCTTCGGCGCTTGCCGCAAAGGCCCCGGCTTCCTCATGCCGAACATGCACCCATTGTATACTGCCTTCACGCCTTACAGCATCATTTACTTCATTTAAACTATCGCCGGTTACGGCATATATTCTTTTGATACCGGCACTTACCAGCATCTCAACTAATTGGTCGGCTACGCTCTTTGCCATGGGTTGATTATTTTATTTCATCAACACCGTTAGCATTTGAAAGTTTGTAAATTGGTTTGTAAAATTTAGGAGTAAATATTGTTTCGGATTAATTTCCCTGAAGTTCTATCCAGTTCCCGTCCTCGCGGATAATATTGATGAGTTCATCAAGGGCGTTTACAGAACTGATATTTTTCTTTACGGCTTCCTTACCGCGGTAAAGGGTTACCTTATCTGTGCCC
>JAQBOK010000310.1 GCA_028288085.1 Mucilaginibacter sp. | reverse complement strand
ATTGCGGTCAGGGGTGGTTTGAATATCTTTGATGGCACGGTAGGTTTTAACGATCAGCATACGCGCTAAGGAATCACCCAGCAAATGATTGAGTATTGCTTTTGGACGGAGGCTCTCGCATTGTTTATAATATCGCCCTTTAAGGATCAATACCGGACCGTTATAGCCTGGCGATAGAAGAAACCCGTTTTGCGGTTTAATAGAGCAGCGCCAAGGCAGGGTAAAGAATTGTTTGGCGAATTGTTGTTGAACCCTGGGTTGTGCGGCCCAATCGTTAAGCGCAATCAGCCCTTTTTCGGTAAGCCTCAATTTGCCTTTTTTGATCCCTTGTTTATCCCAGATAGATGAGATGTGGGGTAAGTCATCAAAAGACAGGAACGCTACTTTTTTAAAAAAATCCTTTCGGGAAAGGTCTTGCTGATATGGCATTGCCAGCGGCTCAAAAAAACACGCGAAAATGGATTTGGCAATCAATGGCCGAAAAATTTTCCAATCCGACTTTAGCATTTCGAAAATGCTGATTTGTGGTTTATTATCGCGGTACGGGACTTCTTTGCTGATATGCAAATTGACCATACTGCTTTTCGGCTGCGATGAAATGGAAAAATGAACTTTATCAGGCAGGCCGTTATAACCAAAATTAATAAGTCCCTCGGCAACCCTTAAGAAGTTACCTCCTTCAAGAGAGAAGTTTAGTTGAGGCCTTTTCATTATTCAGGGAATTCTTTAATATCAATCTCAATATATGACGGAGATTGAAGAATACCGAATTCCTTTTGGTCTTTCATGGCTTGTTTTTCAATTTCATCATTCCAGCCGCTGCAGTCAAAATATAGGAGGTCTTCAGATGATGCCGTCGGTTCGATGCCGGATTCCATGGCTATACCAATAACATGTTCTGCATCGGTGTATTTCAGGCGCGTTATAAAGACGGTGATTTCAAGTAGGGTGCGCCGGTATTGGCGATAGAGATCATAATCATATTGATAAAATTTTTCATTGTAGGGTAATAGTAACACTGCATAGTATAAGTGATCGCGCAACGTTGACATGACCCGGATACGTCTGCGGTCTTTGGGCGTGGTGGCAATCATATCTGCAAGACTTTCGGCCAATGCGCGGCGGCTAAGTCGGCGCTCCTGGGCAAGTATGCGGATTAATTTTTCACCGTCGGAATAGCCGCCTTCGGATACATAATACTGGCTGTCATTGATGGTATGAAAGCTGAATTTTTCGATAAGGTGGTCCCAAAAATAACTGATGTTGTCGGCGGCGATTTGCCGCTGGCGCTGCGGGTCGTTTTCAAAGGCGGTCCAAGTGCCTTCGTCAAAAACATAGGCATCGGCGTCAGTTTCTGGCAGAGCAAAATCATGTTCATCGGCATCGTTCAAGTGCCTTAGGTAAAAAGCCAGGAGCTCCTCTTCTCCGGGCGAGTAAATGATTTTTACCCCGCGCAGCAATTGCTCCCTTTTGGTAAGGTAATGGGTGAAATCCGCGATGGTGTCTTGTTTTTGAAGGACAATGTCTAGCGCATTGTCGTCTAAGATATGAATGAAAGTTTGTGCGTTATCAAGATCACCTATGGTGAAAGGTTGGGTATGCGCTTCGATATCTTTTAGCCGGGTGTCAATGATCAGGCTTCCACTGCCGGTATAGGTTTGGCGACAGGCTTCGGAAGAACCATGTGCAACCAGGACTAAATGGAACCGAGTGTTTTCAGTAATTTCAATAGGCACACGGAGTGGTATTTTACAAGCGCTGTCAGTAAAAACCCGTGAGGCGTCGCGTCGCAGCCATTTTTCAGCGCCCCATAGTTGAGTGGCAGATTTGGACACCGCACTTCTAAACCAGCGGCTCCAGTCCAGTGTGGTGTTACCGGTATCGGGATATTGGCAAAATTTATCTGAAAAAATAACAATATCGTCGCCACAAGCAACCAAAAGATCGCAAAGTTCGTGGCCTGGCTGGCGAAAGAGGTTGGAAAAACTCCAAAGCGATAAAAAAGTACCCCGGCAAAGTTTTGCGAGGTACCGTTCTGAGTCGTTGAGACCGCTTTGTTGCATAATGCTAAAATTACAATTTATCGCGGAAAGGCAGGTCGGGTAAATTGATGGGAAAACCCGGGCCTTGTTTAGGCTTTTGCTGTTCTTCGTGGTGGATGATCAGCGAGGTATAAATGATTGCGGAACGTACCAGCCGCATCAGTTTGAGCGTTTTGCGCTCAAATTTCCCCCGGCCGATGCTGTAGGTATAACCATCGGGATCATCCCCGCCCCAGTTGCCGTACTGTACGACCTTAAATGATTTATGTTCGATATGATTGCGAATCTCGGCCAGCTCCCTGGCTTCGGGTTCCAGTACAGTCTCATGGGCATCTTCGGCATTGAACAAATCCTTACTTAGCCAGTAAAGGCCGCGAAGGGCGAGGTTGTTGTTGTTTTCGAAGCACTTTCGCAGGACTTTTTTGTCTTTGACCCGTTCATGCCAGAGGTTTTTAAAGCTGACGTCCTTACGTTTCAGGCCAATCTACAGGTAGTCGTTGAGCAGATAACCGATCTTATCGAACAAAGAATAGATTAACCTAAAAGCGATCTTGACCTTTTCCATGTGAATAGAGTATTCCGCATATTCCAGCGTGTCTACTAATTTGACATCTTGATCCGCGTAATGCTGTTTGTGGGGTTGGGTCCCCTCATAATATAAAAAGCGCGCGGTGGCGTATTCCTGCTTGAGCTGGTTGAATAACGTGTGGTATTTTGGCGGTTCACCCGCCGCTACGGTCATCGTGGGCAGGTGCAGGACATCATGGTCGGCAATCGTATAATTACCCAGGTCATTAAGAGGATTGGTATACAATTGATGTTTCAGGCACCACTTGCGATAATTAAGCAAGGGTTTGTTTTTACCAAGATCAACATGATTTCAATCATGTGCAGTTTGTAAATATTGCGCAGGCCAGTTCTTAGCGATGGTTTCCGAGATTGACTTCCAATAGTTATAGGGCCCGGCTTCCAGTATTGTTTTAATAGCAACGCCCGGCTAAGGTACTGGTAAGCATGATAAATAAAAATATTTTGATGGGTTGCATCATATACGGCACGACCGTAAAAAAAGCAACCTTGCCCGATATTACCCAGGGCCATGGCAAATTGGGGATTGATGTTTAAAGCGTTGCGCCAGGTTTGTTGCGCTTCTATAAAGCGCCCAATATGGGAAAATAGGTTGCCCAGGTTAGTGTATATTTGGCATTTGAGATCGTCTGACAATTCTTTGAAGCCATCCAAGTTCAAGGCGCTTCGTAGAAAATAGATTTCGTGCGTCAGTTCCTCCTGGTCGTAATCCCAGGCGGTTTGATTTTGATAGCGGCGGAAATGTCGGAGATTTGACCAGGCATTGGCCTGATAATACTGGAACCGGGCCTGATCGGCAAGTGACAGATTCTCAGGTTTGATCAAGCAGGCAACCTGCTGCGCTTGTTCGGTACCCTTTATATCTTGATTATTAAAAGACCCGTCAATCAATTGTCCTATAAATGGTTAATTTTTGCAGGGCCGTATAGGACGCGGCATCGATATGCAGTAATTCGGCGTAGGTTTTCATGCGCTTAAAATTAAGAATTTTGGCAAATCAAAGACGGAGTTGCACAGCCTATTTGCGCAGCTCTTTTATATCGTCGAATTGCTTCACATATTTGGGCTGATCGTAGAAATATTTGACCTTATACTGATCGCCCTTATCGGTTTCACCTTTTAATAATTGATAGATACTTTCTACCGTATTGGAGCCAGGTCTTTTTTTAGTATCCGACAGATCAAAAAACTGGCATAACAGCGCCGCGGCTCTTTTCTTGCTCAGATCGCTGTCGCTGACCCAGCCGTTGTGCTGCAGGTAAAGTTCGACCATGTGTTGCTGTGTGCCGTTCCATTTCAGTTTGGCCCCGTCGTTCGTGGTTGTCATGACTTGTTCGCCGTCCACGTCTTTAAGTTCCAGCATGGCCAAACGGTCAGACAAAAAGGTGATGTAAATATCGGTCACGATATCAGCGATCTATTTCGGTAACTTTATGGAGCCCAAATGCGAGATTTGCACCTCGTCATTTTTCTTTACGTTTTGGTACAAGTTGAGCACATTCCGGATAATGGTGGCATCATTCGTAACGCCCGCGAGTGAATGACTTTTACCGAACCCGTTGTTCCATAAAATGAGCGTCCAAGGCGAAATGGGCCATTTTGATCTTTTAGATCGAGAATATGGTTATCCCCAAACATTTGACATTGTGAACTTCCGGTGACGAAAAAACATTGGGGCTTTCACCTTTGATTTACTCAAATTACGCAATTAGCTGGCGGTTAAATATACAAAAGCCAACTTACCAAATTTCAAACCTTCTTTATACATAAAAACAGCAAGTCGGATTCTTTACGGGAATCATCATGTTCGATCAGGCGCTCGATCTTAAAACCGGTGTTTTTCAATAGCTGGTAATAGGTTTCGAGCGTCCGGTGGTAATAGGATATTTTTGAGGTATGGGGTTGTCCGTTTTTGATCTTAAAGTTGACCTTATATAATTTTTCAAGGCTGTTCCGCGGATTCTTATAGGAAATAAAATCGAAGCGGCGATACCAGAAACAGGGATGAGGGATACAGATAACAGCCTGGCCGTTCGGCACCAACAACCGGTTGATGTAACGGAATTGCTTGTCCAGATTAAAACTGTTGTGCAGGAACATGACCGCTAGGCAAAGCCGGTAGGAACTTTTGTGACTGGCGCTGTAAGTCTTAAGGTCGGTGCTGATAAAGGTGACATCCTGAAATTTATTGCTGGCATAGGCCACCGAACGGGAGGAAATGTCGATACCTTTGACGTCGCAGCCGGCTTTCTTGATCTCGTTGGTCAAGTAGCCGAGCCCACAGCCGATATCCAGCGCCCTCCCATCTTTGACTGGGATGCCGCTGATAAGTTCTAGTGTCTTAGGAATGATCTGCTGAAAATAACTACTGTCTCTTTTTGTTTCCAGTTCAGCCGCCCGCTCTCGGACATTGATGTCCCATTCGCTCGCGATCCGTTTTAAGAAGAGTTCGGTCATATCAGTCTTTTTTACAATAATCCAGCAGATCTTTGGCCAGGGTGATCACGTGCGGGTCCTTATCCGAATTCGTTTCGATAAACTTAATACTCTCCCTCCTGCCCTTGTCACGGGTACGGATGATGATTTTTTCTTTTCCCTGGTGCTCCATAATTGAAAACCTAAATTTACAATTGACTTCCTTATTTACTGCAAATATTTTCACTTTTTTGTCCACTAATTCTTTAACATAGGGACTGTTCATATCCTTCAGGTAAACAGATGCTTTGTTCCCTTTTGATTTAAGGGCGGTCGCGATCCTTTGTGATTTTTCATCTTCCATCCAGGCCAGGTCGCTGCAAAATATGGACAGCCTTCCGGGCTGGCGATACCAGGTGTAAAAGAAATCATAAAAGTCGTCTTTTCCTTCCTTAAAGTGATGTTGTTCCTCGCGTTCCAGATATTTTACAACGTAGAGCAGGATAAACAGCGTCAGCAGGAGCAATAAGGATTTGATGATCCAGGGAATATCAATCCCCAAGGAACCGAGCAGGTTATGAAAATTCGCAGCGAAAGCCACATAAAGACCAATGAGCCAGGCCCTGGTGTTAAACATATATTTCATAATTTATCAATGGTTGCTAAAGGGGTCGGTCGCGTAGGAAGCGGCAGCCTCTTTGCTCAAATCGGGATAAAGGTTTTCAAAATAAGGAATATTTCTTTTTTTATCGTTCAGCAGGTAGATCCCGCCGACGTTGTCAACGCCGCTTACTAGCTGGATATAATTACGGGTAAAGATTTTTCCAATGGATTTGGCGAAATCAAATTGGTAGCTGACCTTGTTGGTCGTAAAATCGAAGATCTTGACCGAAGTGTTACTGGCGTCCAAGTCGTCCACATAGGCGACCGTATTGCTGTC
>JAQBOK010000161.1 GCA_028288085.1 Mucilaginibacter sp. | reverse complement strand
GATACCCAGGTTTCGCTTTCAAATGGGGTACCAGGCTGATTAATACCGATGTGCCCGTTGCTGCCGATACCCAGCATTTGCAGGTCAGCTCCGCCGCGTTCCGCCAGTCGTTTTTCAAAGAGCAGGCTCTCTGCTTCGAAATCATCAGAAAGAGTAGGGGGCATAATGAAGTTCTCTTCACGTATGCCCAGGGGACCTGCAATTTGGTTCAAAATCATGGTATAACAACTCCCTGTATATTCCCGTTGCAGGTTGGTCAACTCGTCTACATTAAACAAGGTAATACCCGAAACATCAAAAGGATATAGCGCATAAATTTCAGATACGATCCTGTGCATATCAATGGTAGTTTGCCCTGTTGACAGGCCGATAACAGCATTTGGCTTTTCCAGCATCTGTTTAATGATCCTCCATGCCGCGGTGATGTTAAATTCCTGTTCGTTATTGGCGATCGTTATTTTCATATTTATTGCTGTATTAAAGTTCTTTAAGTTGTTCTAAAAAAAATAAACCTATGGCTTCGGCGGCATTGACCTCGTCCTCCCCTTCAACTATAACCGATATGGTTTCGCCACCTTTTATTGTCATTGAAAGGATGTTCAGCATGCTGTTTAAACGAACCACTTTATCTCCTCTTTTTAGGCTTACTGCCGACTTGAAATTTTTGGTTAGCCTGATCAGGGTAGTTGCCGGCCGGGCATGTATACCCTGCGGGGCCATTATTACATAGTCTGTTGATATCATTGTAACACCTCCCGCAAATACGCTGTGATGTTTTCAGAACTGTGCATTTCCTTCACGTTTTTATAAATCTCCTTAGCTTTTGTTATACTGTTATTTATGATAATATTTTTAACTATAGGGATTGAAGCAGCGCTCATCGAAAACTCATTTAAACCCATTCCAAGCAATAACAATGTCGCGGCAGGGTCTGATGCCATTTCTCCGCACATACCTACATGGATGTTATGCTTATGTCCCTGTTCGATTGCGTTATGGATTAGCCTTAAAACACCGGGATTAAATGGGTCATACAGGTGAGATACCTTTTCATTCATCCGGTCGACAGCCAGTGTATATTGGCACAGATCGTTTGTGCCTATGCTGAAAAAATCTACCTCTTTGGCCAGAATATCCGCTGTTATTGCTGCTGACGGTATCTCGATCATGATACCTGCTTTAATCTCAGCATTAAAGGCGATATTGTCGTTCAACAATTCGGCTTTAGCTTCGGCAAGGATGTTTTTGGCTGATCTTATCTCCTGTACATTAGAGATCATCGGGAACATGATCCTCAGATCACCAAATACAGACGCCCTTAAAATAGCTTTAAGTTGGGTAATAAACAGATCTTTTCTATCGAGGCAGATCCTTATTGCCCTGTAACCGAGAAAAGGGTTGAGTTCTGAAGGCAGATTAAAATAAGGAAGGTGTTTATCGCCCCCAATATCGATGGTCCTTACAATAACCGGTTTGCTTTTTGACTGAAGCGCTATGCTTTTATAGAATTCAAACTGTTCATTTTCTGTCGGGAATGAATCGCGATCCATAAATAGCAGTTCGGTGCGCAAAAGACCCACACCCTCGGCACCATTGTCAAAAATATCAGGCATGTCATTGACCGCCGAAATATTTGCTGATAAGGTTATTATGTTACCGTCAGTAGTAATAGCCGGTTTGTTTTTCAGCGCTTTCAATTTTCCCAATTCGTGTCTGTAAGCATTCCTTTTAAGCGTATAACTATCAATGATTTTTTGCGAAGGATTGATATGTACCAGCCCTTCAGTCCCATCAAGAATAACTATATCATTGTTCATTATTGCTCCTAACTCTTCCCCGCAACCCACAACTGCCGGTATGCCTTTTGATTTGGCAATGATGGCGGTATGAGATGTTTTGCTCCCTGTCATCGTAGCAAATCCGATAATATGCTTAATATCCAATGTTATCGTATCCGATGGGGATATGTCTTCGGCTATAATAATAGTATCCGGTTCAAATTTTGGAGTACCTTCCTTACCCGGTTCATTCAGGTGTTTTATGATACGGTTACCTGCGTCTTTTATATCAGCAGACCGTGCGCGCATATATTCATCTTCCATGCTTTCGAAAAGATGAACAAAGCTGCCTATCACTTCTATCAGAGCGTCATTTGCGTTTTTTTTATCAGCTTCTATCTTTTCAGTAACGTCTGCTTTTATCTGGGGATCTGTAAGTAACTCAATTTGTGTTTCCAATATGGCTAAGTCTTCATCCAGCAGGGATAATTGCGTATTGGCTTTAATAGTTTCTATTTCATTAACAGAACGGCTTACTGCAAGTTCAAATCTTTCGATCTCCAGTAATATTTCCGCTTTATCCACTAATAAAACTCCGGTTATTTCCGCTTGCTTTTCTTTCATGACAAAAGCCTTGCCTATCGAAATCCCCGGTGAAACGCCAATTCCTTTCATTTTATCAGGCAAATAGGTGTATCATACTGCCCAAAAAACCTAATGCAAGCAGGCCGAGCAATAAATACGTGGTTTTAACATTCTTTTTAACAAAATAATACACCAGGAAGGTAAGTCCCAGGGGAATTATAGCGGGCACGATCTGGTCAATAATGCCCTGTACTGATACGCTGGATTTGGTCCCTATAGTAAGTGGTGTGGTAATAGAGATCAATGTAGCAGGCATAGCGCCTACCACCATTAATCCTAATATAGATGCACCCTTTGTTAACCTGTCCATTACATTGTTTTTAGAAAGATTTTGAAGAAATTTAGTGCCGGCATTATATCCAATAAAAGTTAAATTATACCTTAGCAGAAGGTGTGGCACATTAAATATCAATATAAAAAGGAGCGGCCCCATCACATTGCCCTTTATGGCCAGCGATGTTCCCACGCCAGCGGCGATCACTTTAAATGTGCCCCAAAATAAGGAATCGAAGACACCTGCCAGTGGGCCCATTAATCCCAGTTTTACCGAATTAATGGACTCCTCATCAAAATCCTTATCCTGACTGTTTTGCTCTTCCATGGCTGCGGTAATCCCAAAAATTAACGTTGATCCATATGGGCTTGTATTAAAAAATTGCAAATGCCTTTTTAAGGCAGCGGCCATTGACTGTTTGGTAGTATACAGCCGTTTTAAAACCGGTATAATAGTAAATGCGAAGCCCGAATTTTGCCATGTTTCGAAATTGAAATTGGCTTCGAGGGCAAGCGACCTTAAGAACAGGTTCCTGATATCCCGTTTGGTTAGTTTATGTGTTGTTTTTGTTTCTTCGATTGTTAATTCCGTCGCCTCCTCCCCACCATCCGCTTCTTCCTTAGGAGTAACCTGGGTAATAATTAGCGCTATGATAACACCCAGCCCACCAATAGCAATAACGGGTAATTTTAAATAGGCAGCCAGCATAAAACCCAGGAAAAAGTAGGGTGCCACCGTTTTGTTAAACATCAGGTTCATT
>JAQBOK010000206.1 GCA_028288085.1 Mucilaginibacter sp. | reverse complement strand
CTAAAGAAAATAGACTATTTGCGCGATGTGCAGATAGTCCAGTCATTCAGGTATCATTCAATTGATATTGATATTGATCGATCCCGTGCGGCTCAACTGCGCCTAACATAAACAGATGTATCAAGGTCACTTATCGCATCAACCTCATCATCAAGGTATACCGAAAAGAATGTTTGGCTGGATGAAAGGGTTGGTTTAAGTTACAACGTGCAGGTTGAAGTGCCTGAGTATCAAATGGCGAGCCTGAACGATATTAAAGAGATTCCTATAATGCCTAATCAAATAAGCCCCGTATTAGGCGATGTTGCCAATATTAAGCAGGATACCACTAATGGTGAAAATGATGATATTGGCGCTATCCCCATGCTATCGGTCACAGCGAATTTGAATAATAAAGATCTGGGTACAGCAACCAGCGACGTTCAGACAGCTATCAAATCAATGGGAAAACTGCCAAGGGGCCTAACCATAGAGACCAAAGGCTTAAGTACAACGCTTACCGATACGCTGGACAGCCTGCAAACCGGGTTAATTGTTGCAATTATTGTTATATTTTTAATGTTGGCTGCCAATTTCCAGTCCTTTAAAATGTCATTTGTAGTACTATCCACGGTTCCGGCGGTATTGTTTGGCTCGTTATTGTTGGTCAAAATAACCGGGGCTACACTTAACCTGCAATCTTATATGGGTATGATTATGTCTGTTGGTGTATCCATTTCTAACGCGGTTCTATTGATCACCAATGCCGAGGAATTGCGCAAACATAATGGCGACGCATTAAAATCAGCACGGGAAGCAGCCGCACTGCGGGTACGACCAATATTGATGACCAGTTTGGCCATGATAGTGGGTATGATACCAATGGCATCCGGGTTGGGTGAGGGTGGCGACCAAACCTCGCCATTAGGCCGTGCCGTAATTGGTGGCCTTTTTGCCTCAACCTTTGCAGCTTTGTTAATATTACCTTTAGTTTTTGCCTGGGTACAAGGTAAAACTACAACCGATTCCGTTTCATTAGACCCTGAAGATAAAGAAAGTAAATTCTATGTCCCTTTGCATCATCATGAACATCCTCAAAAATAGATCAACACTCGCGGCAACAGCATTGCTGGTTACCGCAATTACATTTAGCTCCTGTAACTCTGATAAAAAAGAGAAAGAACAGCAAGAACAAACAGTAAAGCAGGAGAATGCCGTTGAAGTTCCGGCCGTTGAGTTGGTGCCGGCTCAAAAAGGAAAACTGAGCTCAACCATTGCTGTCCCCGGCGAACTGATTCCTTACCAGGAAGTAGACCTGTATGCCAAAATAACCAGCTATGTAAAAAAGCTTTTGGTTGATATAGGTTCGCAGGTACATGCAGGGCAACTGCTGGCAACTTTAGAGGCCCCCGAGATCAATTCGCAATTGGCATCCGCGGAATCAAGGATAAAACAGCAGGAGGCGGTTTTATATGCAAGCAAGGCTACCTATGATCGTTTGTTAAGTACCAGCAAAACGCCGGGTACTGTTTCGCAAAATGACCTGGAGCAAGCAGAAGCTAAAATGAATTCAGATCAGGCGAATGTAGAAGCGTCAAAATCTGTCTATAAAGAGATTGCTGCAAATTTGGATTATTTGCAGATAAGAGCACCTTTTGACGGCGTAGTTAGCGCCCGTAATGTGAATTTGGGCGCGTATGTGGGGCCGGCAGGTAAAGGCTCTGATCTGCCCTTGTTTGTGATACAGGATCAAAAAAGAATGCGCCTGGTAATTTCTGTTCCGGAATTATATACCGGCGGACTAAGCAATAAAGACGAGGTTACTTTTTCTGTTAAAGCATTGCCTAATCAAAAATTTAAGGCGAAGGTAATGAGGCTCGCAGGGGCATTAGACGAAAAATTAAGATCAGAGCGCTTAGAAATGGACGTTTACAATAAGGATAAGAAATTGCTGCCTGGAATGTATGCCGATGTGGATGTACCAATACCATCAAAAGACAGCACTTTTATTGTTCCGAAAACGGCTGTAGTAACTTCAACCGAAAAGGTATTTATTATAAAAGTGGTGAACCATCATGCTCAATGGGTGGATGTAAAAAAAGGTTTCCAGTCGGGTGATAAGATGGAAGTTTATGGCGATCTGAAGGAAGGTGATAAAGTAGTTAAACAAGCTACTGACGAAATAAGGGATGGATCTGAAGTGAAGGATTAATAGGGATTGATTAGGTTGGATTAATCGCCTATTGCAGCTTTTTCAAAATGGCAGAGCCAAGTGCATCAGTATTTACTCCCGCGTTTGAAAGCACAACAATTGCAATGTTTTTATCAGCATTAAATGCCAAAAAACTGCTGCAGCCGTAAGTGCCGCCGTTGTGAAATATGTAATCCACATTATTTACTACGATTATGTGCCAGCCTAATCCCAGTTTGGCATCTTTATTAAAAGTGATTTGGTGGGTCAATTCAAAGGCTCTGGAAAGTTTGGTGTCGCCCTTAGTCATGTTGGCTTTGGTATAGATCAACAAGTCATTAACAGTTGACCTTAATGCGACGCAGGCTGCCAGCGCGCTAAAATTCCAGGCCGGTGTTGCCTTGCCTTCCTCATTGTAAACAGTTACAAATCGCTGTTTAAGTGCCGGGTTCAGGTGCTGCGCGGTGCTTTTCATACCAAGTGGTGTGCAAATGATCTCTTCAACCATTTGTTCAAATGATTTTCCGCTAACTTGTTCTAAAATAGTACCCAATAAGCCAACCGCTAAATTGGAGTAGGCGTAAACGTCGCCGGGTTTACTGTTGAGTTTGCAGGTTTTAAGGTAAGCGAACAGGTATTGCTTGCTGTAATCTTTATAAGGATCAAGCGGATCGCTGGAATGATTAGCAAGGTTATCTGGCAGGCGCAGCAATCCTGATGTGTGGTTGCTTAACGTTACAAGCGTTACATTTTCCAGTTCTTTATTGGCCGCTACAGAGTCGGGGAGGTATTTGGTTATCGGGTCAGCCAGTTTTACTTTGCCTTCATTTACATAATAAGCCAATAAGGTTGCTGTAAATGTTTTGGTGATAGAGCCGATCTCAAAAAGATTATTGGCATCAGGGAGTTTGCCATTGCCTACTGCGGTTTCGCCATAGTTGTAGGTATGGATAATGCCACCTTTTAATACGCCTATACTTAAGCCAACAGTATTGGATTTTTGGATATAATCCCTTGCTGCCGAATCTACTTTTTTATCTGTAAGCGTACGCATTAAATTGGATGTGGCAGCAGGTTTAAGCCTGTCGGGCGCTTCTGTTTTGCAAGGTTGAAAGAGGAATATATCTAATTTACTATCCTCGTCAAGGCTCATCAATAATTGCAAATTAGCAGAGTCAAATACCAGCTTATAGGTGCTCACCTTATTGTTTACAAAGCTAACCAGTGATGATTCCTTAATTTGCCCTACCGGAAAGAGCTGCTGTTGCGCAATATATTTGAATGTTTCCGGACTTAACTGAGTCTTCAACTTTGTGCCTGCCAATGTATAAATGGAATCAGCTTGTTTGGCATTGAAATACTTCTTAATCAATACAAATACCGAATCGTTTTGTAGTTGCTGATGGCTTTGGGCAGAGGCAGTTAATGCCGTAATAAAAATGAAAAGTATTAGAATGGATGATCTCATAAACGAATGGTTCTAATAGGTAACGGACAGTTGCGTGATTTAATCTAAACGAGAGACTAGCTTATCATACTTTTTTTGATTGACTGACCAGTTAAGTCTGTATGATATTAAGCCAATAATGGCCCCCAATCAAATAGCATAGCCCTATAAATTGAAATATTTCGCCGGGTCCGTCAGCAAATATTCTTTCATTATTTTTAGACAAAATAAAATAGCCAACCAGACTAACGAGAAGTGATAGCAAAGCACCCGCAATTATACCCCCATCTATAAGACAGTATTTTATTAAACCCCTTTCTCTGTTTTCCTCCCATTGTTTTAAAAACGCCAATTCACTTACTTCTTTTTCATTTAAGCCTTTTTCTGCAAGATTGGTAAGATGATTTTGCCCTTTCGCATAAGAAAAAAAGCCTTCTACAAATGCGATCATCCATAAACCAGTATATCCATGGGCATAAGATTTATTGCCGACAAAGAAATAAAGCAATAAAAAGATTAATATCTGTAAGGGGGCACCATTTAACCGCTTTATAAGATACCTCTTTAAAAGATCCAGGTTCAAGTCATACTTACTTTTCGGTAAGGGTTTTTGATCGAATAAAGTATCACTATATTTAGTGTAAATAGCAACAAAAACAATCAAAACACCAGCATATTTGGTTAGTACAAAGCCGGAATTATATTTAATTAGACCCTCATATAGAAATGTACAAATACCCAAAGCTACAGTAATAGCAAGCAGATTTGCTTTGATGAGATTTAGGATTTTATTGATCATCAATCAATGTTAAGATTTTCTCTTGAAACATTTATCAAATTAACAAAGCTAATTGCAAAATATTATAAATAAAAGCTAATTACCCGAAGTAAATCATTGCGTTTGACCAGCCAGCAGATACAGCACTGCCATTCGTATAGCCACGCCATTTTCTACCTGGTCTAATATAATGGATTGCTTGCTGTCGGCAACGTCACTGGTGATTTCAACACCGCGGTTAATAGGGCCGGGGTGCATTACGGTGATCTCTTTATCCAATGAGTCGAGTATTTGCTTATTTAATCCATAAAGCATACTGTATTCGCGCAGCGAAGGGAAATACTTAATATCCTGGCGTTCCAATTGTATCCGCAGCATATTGGCTACATCGCACCAGTTAAGGGCTTTCAGCAGGTCGTGCTCAACTTTTACCCCTAATGCCCCAATGAATTTAGGGATAAGGGTTGTGGGGCCGCAAACCATTACCTCGGCGCCTAATTGTTTAAGACAAAGTATATTAGAAAGAGCAACCCGCGAATGTAATATATCGCCCACAATGGCTACTTTTTTGCCCTGTACATCGCCATATTTTTCTCTGATAGAAAAAGCATCCAAAAGGGCTTGTGTAGGGTGTTCATGTGCTCCGTCGCCTGCGTTTACTATTTGGGCTTTTACGTGTTTTGAAAGGAATATCCCTGCCCCGGCGTATGGATGGCGCATTACCACCATATCCACTTTCATGGCCAGGATGTTGTTTACCGTATCAATCAGTGTTTCCCCTTTACTAACAGATGATGATGATGCCGCAAAGTTCACAACATCGGCAGAGAGCCTTTTTTCGGCCAGTTCAAATGACAGGCGTGTACGGGTAGAGTTTTCAAAGAAAATATTGGCTATGGTAACATCGCGCAGAGAAGGTACTTTTTTGATAGGGCGGTTTAAAACAGATTTAAAAGTATCCGCGGTTTCAAATATCAATTCGATGTCTGCCCGGTTTAAATCTTTGATGCCTAATAAGTGCCTTGTGCTGAGTCCTGCCATGTTAGTTGATTTCGGATTTCGGAATTCCGGTTTCGGATTTTCCAAAAGATGAATTCTTTGATTTATTATTTTGCTGATTCGCCTTCGCAGTTTTACCTATCGCGGTAAATATAGTTGTAAGTTTATCAGCTTCTTTTTTAGTAAAAACAGTTCTTTAGTATAGAAATTCCAAATCTAAATCCGAAGTCGAAACTCCGAAATTATTTTGCATCCGACAGTAAAGTAATTCTGTCTTCACCATCGGTTTCAATCCAACTTACTACCACCTTTTGCGACGCGATGGAATCTACCTCAATACCTACATAATCAGCCGCGACAGGCAAATGGCGCGAGTAGCGGCGATCTACCAGTACCAGCAGTTCTACCTTTTCTGGCCGGCCAAAATCAAGCATGGCATCCATAGCGGCGCGGATGGTGCGGCCTGTCCATAGCACATCATCCATCATGATGACTTTTTTGCCTTCTATTATAAAATCTATTTTGGTTTGATTAGGCACCAGCTGCGATTCGCGCCGCCTGAAATCATCGCGGTAAAAAGTGATATCCATATCGCCTTGCTGTATGATTTTGCCAGGCAATATTTTGCGGAGTTCTTCGGCTACACGTTTGGCCAAATAAATACCTCTCGGTTGTATTCCTATCAATACGGAGTTAGAAAAATCGTCATGATTTTCAATTAACTGACGACATAAACGCTGTATGGTTATCTGAAATTTTTGACCGTCGAGCAGCGTAGGGTTTTGCATCGTTGGGTGGATTTGGGCAAAGGTAAAAAAAGTTTTAAGCTTTTGAGTAATCATATTATATGTATCTTAATCAAATCATAGTTTAAATTAATTATAGCAATAGGATGATACGGAATATGCTGCTGGTTACTTACCGTAACCTGGTAAAAAACAGAACTTATACTTTTATCAATATCATAGGCCTGGCGTTAGGTATCACCGCTTTTATTATTATCAGTGCTTACGTTCATTTTGAAAAAAGTTTTGACCGTATGCATACCGATGCCGGTAAAATTTACCGTGTAGAAAGCCAGTTTTACAAAGGCGGTGAATTAACTGATAACTGGGCAACCAGTACCAACGGCTACGGGCCTGCTATGAAAGCTAATATGCCCGAAATAGCCTCTTTTACACGCATTAACTGGAACAACTCTGAACGTGTTGTAAGATACAGGGAGGTGAAATTTCGTGAGCAGCATGTTTGTTTCGCTGATACCAATTTCTTTAAATTTTTCTCATTCCATTTAGTAAAGGGCGATGCTGCCACGGTACTAAAAGATGTGAATACGATAGCGATATCCGAATCATCAGCTAAAAAATACTTTGGAAGTGTTAATCCAATGGGTAAATTTTTGGAAATAAGCACGTTGTCTGATAGTTATCATTGCATGGTAACCGGGATATTTAAGGATGTGCCCCCCAACTCCAGTATGCAGTTTAATTTCCTGGTTTCATGGCCAACCTCTCTAATCTATATAAGGGATTTTTGGTATATGCATGAAAGCTACACGTTTGTAAAGCTGAAACCTTACACGACGCCGGCAGCTGTAGAAGACAAGTTTCCGGCATTAGCCGAAAAGTATAAAACAGGCTTATCACTTAAAGAATTAAAATGGGCAATTCAGCTTGTTCCGCTAACTGATGTTCATTTAAACCCTGCAAAACAATATGATGTAGAAACCAACGGAAATCGGAATGCGGTCAATTTTCTGCAGGTTTTAGCTTATGTGATACTCACTATTGCCTGTGTAAACTACATTAACCTGGCTACAACCAAAGCAATTGACCGAGCCCGCGAGGTAGGGATCAGAAAAGTTAGCGGTGCAAATTCCCTGCAGCTCATTTTTCAATTCCTGCTTGAATCTGTGATACTAAACGCAATTGCTTTATTAATTTCAATTATCATGGTGATAGCTGCAAACTATTACCTGCCGGACTTTTTGGGAACTGGCAATTCGGCCGGGTTGCTTTTTGACGGGTATTTATATCAGAATATTACCATAGTGATTATAGCGGGTATACTGTTATCAGGCATTTATCCGGCAACGGTATTGGCAAGGGTAAAACCTATAGTAGTATTAAAAGGGCGCTATGCATTTTCAAAAAGCGGTATATTATTACGGAAAGGTATGGTAGCGTTTCAGTTTACAGCGTCATTATTGCTTATAGCTGGCACTTTTGCTGTTTACCGGCAAATTATCTATATGAGCAGCCAAAAAACAGGTATAAATATTAACCAGACAATTATATTAAAGGCTCCTGTAAATACCCCCAACTACGCACAAAAGGTAAAAGACTTTAAAAATACTTTGCAAGCCATCCCGGGAGTAACAGCGGTAACAGGTTCGGGGGCTATACCGGGCAAGGAAGTAGGTAAGTTTTTGGCGAACAGAAAGTACGGTGCACCAAAAACCGATGAACGCCTTTATGAAATGCTGAGAGTTGATTATGATTTTATGCAGGCTTACGGCCTTGAACTGGTAGCCGGCAGGGCTTTCGACAAAAACCGCCCGGCAGACTCTACTGGCGTTATATTAAATGAAGCATCGGTTAAACAATTCGGCTTTGCCACCGCGCAAGCGGCTATAGGGCAAAAAGTTTGGCTGGAAACTTTAGAAAAAAAGCCGAACGAAGTAATTGGGGTAATCAAAAATTATCATCAGCAATCATTGCAGCAAAAGTATACGCCTATTATTTTATTTATGGACCCGGCTTTGGGATGGATACCTACGGATTATTATTCTGTAAAGGTTGCCAATGCCAATGTACATAGTGTGGTGCCCAACTTAAAACAGGTTTGGAATAGTTTCTTCCCCGAATCATCATTTGATTTTTTCTTTTTAGACGACTCCTATAACCGCCAGTATTTGCAAGACCTGCAATTTGGGCGCATTTTTATGCTGTTCTCGTCGCTGGCTATATTTATTGCCTGCATGGGGCTGTTTGGTTTAACTGCTTATTCAACTGCACGTCGCAATAAAGAAATAGGGGTGAGGAAGGTATTAGGGGCCTCGGTATCCAATATTATGTCCTTACTAACAATAGACCTGGTAAAACTGATATTGATTTGCAGTATCATAGCCATACCGGCGGCTTATTTGTTAATAGAGCAATGGCTGCAGGGCTACGCTTTCAGGGTGGGGTTAATATGGTGGCAGTTTGTGTTGCCCGTGCTGTCTTTAATGGTGATAGCGGTTTGCACCATAAGCTATTTAACCTATAAAGCTGCGCTTAGTAATCCGGTGGTTACTTTGAGGGATGAGTAAAAGGCGCAAACGCTTTATTACAAGTTTGATGATAACCCTTTAAGAATACTTACCGCTTTTTCAGCATCTTTTTCAGCTACAAAAATATGGTCGTGATAATACGCGGCTATTACATTGCAGCTTATTAAATGTTTGGCAAGGGCCGATGAAAATGCTGCTGTTAACCCTACAGCTTCAAGGGACGAGTGCACAGTTAACGTTATCCAGGCAGCAACATAGGTGTAACTTAAATTTAAGCTGTCGGCCGTTTCTTTTTTAAGGATAATGGTTGTTCCTTCTTCTTCACTGAATAGTCCTAATACTTCAGCCAAGTCGATGTTACTTAAGGAACTTACCACACAAAAAACATATTCGCCCTCATTCAGCTTGGGGGTCATGTTTTTTAATAAGAGTGTAATATCAGTTTCGCCGTTCATTTAGAAAAGTACAAAAAAGCCCCGTGTTTTGCAACACAGGGCTTAAAGGATTTAATTTATTTAAGCTTATTTGGCTTCTTCTTCAGATTTAGCTTCTTCGGATTTTTTAACTTTCCTTGCTTTGCTTTCAGCGCCTTCTAATTGTTCTTTTAGTTGGGCTAATACGCTAAGATCGCCTAAAGTTGATTTTTCAACCGAATCTTTCACTTTTTTCACCGCGCTTGTAGCAGCTTTCGCTTCTTTCTTGCGGCTTTCAAATTCATGTACCCTGGCTTCGGCACGTGCCTCTTCCCAAATACGTGAGTGTGAAATCACTATACGTTTGTTTTCCTTGTTAAATTCAATGATCTTGAACTCAGCAGCTTCTTCAGCTTTTAAGCTCTTGCCATCTTCCTTAACAATGTGTTTAACTGGCGCAAAGCCTTCAACACCATAAGGTAAAGCAACAATCGCACCTTTTTCAGTTACCTTTAATACGGTACCTTCATGTATTGAATCAATAGTGAAGATGGTTTCAAAAGTATCCCATGGATTTTCTTCCAGTTGTTTGTGACCTAAGCTAAGCTTGCGGTTATCAACATCCAGTTCAAGTACAATCACGTCTAATTTTTCGCCAACTTTAGTGAATTCATTAGGGTGATTTACCTTTTTAGACCATGATAGGTCAGAGATGTGGATCAATCCGTCAATGCCATCTTCCAGTTCAACAAACACACCGAAGTTAGTCATGTTTTTAACTGTAGCAATGTGCTGAGTGCCTATGGCGTATCTTTCAGCAGCATGTTGCCAAGGATCAGGAGTTAATTGTTTAATGCCTAATGACATTTTACGCTCATCGCGATCCAGTGTTAATACCTGTGCTTCAATCTCGTCGCCAACTTTAAGGAATTCCTGAGGGTTGCGCAGGTTTTGTGACCACGACATTTCTGATACGTGGATCAAACCTTCAACACCCGGGATGATCTCAAGGAACGCGCCATAATCGGCAACGGTAACAATTCTGCCTTTAACTCTAGATCCGATCTGGATGGCTTCGTCTAATGATTGCCAAGGATGCGGAGTTAATTGTTTTAAGCCCAGGGCGATACGTTTTTTCTCATCATCAAAGTCAAGTACAACCACATTGATCTTCTGATCCAATGCTAATACTTCTCTCGGATGCTCAATACGTCCCCATGAAATATCGGTAATGTGCAGTAATCCGTCAACGCCACCCAAATCGATAAATACACCGAAGTCGGTAATGTTTTTAACGGTACCTTCCAATACCTGGCCTTTTTCTAATTTGGCCACAATTTCAGTTTTTTGGTTTTCTAAATCGTCTTCAATCAGCACTTTGTGCGATACCACTACGTTTTTAAACTCGTGGTTGATCTTAACAACTTTGAATTCCATTGTTTTGCCCACATAGATGTCATAATCCCTGATAGGTTTAATGTCGATCTGTGAGCCTG
>JAQBOK010000153.1 GCA_028288085.1 Mucilaginibacter sp. | reverse complement strand
TAAACATACAAACCTCAAATTTTAATTGGAAGCTTTTGCTTCAGCCATCGCAGGATTTTTCATAGGGACCGCAGTGGGGAATTTTTTCGGAACATTTAATCCCCAATCCGGGGATAATAAGATAGTGGATTTTTGCTTTTACTATACTAGTAATCAATCATTTACGAATATTGGCATTGTAATTGTCTATTTGCTTTAAGGTAAATTTAGTTCCATCAAAACCTTATGCAAATGAAAACATCTATCTTATTACTGTTAACACTCTTCTCTCTGCTTGCATGCCAGAAAGAATCAAAAATACAACCGAAAGTTACTCCGATAACAACTACCACTACTACAACTGTGGTTGCCACAACTAAAGCTGATACAATTCCTGACAAAGCTGCTTTTAAAATACAATTATTTAAAGACACCATTAATAATGATGAAACCATGTTTGTGTTTAATAAAGCGGCAAAACCAGGATATGATGCGAACGAAGATGCCATTTATTTTCCTGGTAACGGGCTTGAGAGTTTAGCAAGCATCGCAATTGATGGTACGGATTTGGCTATAAGTGATTTACCCTATGCTCCGGGTATGTCAATTGGATTAGATGTTAAAACAAAAGCAGACGGCAAATTTTCTCTGATAATGAGTTACCAAAACAAAATCCCGGCAAATATTCAGATTTGGCTAAAGGATGCGTACCTGAAGGATAGTGTTAATGTTCGTACTACCAACTACAATTTTAATGTGATTAAAGCTGATACCAATTCATTTGGCAGTAAAAGATTTAAGCTGATCTTTAAAGATGGCGGATCAAAATAAACAACAACTTTTCTTTTAAGTATCCTGAAAAAAAGTCCCAATCCTTTCGACTTAAGTTGCCCATTTTCATTATTTTGGCTTGATTTTTATAGCCATATTGACGAAAATATCCATCAATTTTTACCATGAAAATAGCAACCTATAATGTAAACGGAGTGAACGGGCGGCTTCCGGTACTGCTCCGCTGGCTTAACGAGACTGCTCCTGACGTAGTTTGCCTGCAGGAGTTAAAAGCCCCACAGGAAAATTTTCCCGAGAAAGCACTACTTGACGCTGGTTACAATGCTATCTGGCACGGACAAAAGAGCTGGAATGGTGTCGCGATACTGGCACGCAATGCGGAAATAACAGAACAGAGGCGGGTGCTTCCGGGTGACCCGGAAGATGAGCACAGCCGTTATATTGAGGCAATGGTAAATGGTATTGTGATTGGTTGTCTCTACCTGCCAAATGGCAATCCAGCTCCCGGCCCTAAATTCGATTACAAACTACGCTGGTTTGAACGGCTTACCCTCCATGCAGCCGGGCTTATGGAATCAGGTGTGCCGGTAGTATTAACGGGTGATTATAATGTGATGCCCACCGAACTGGATGTTTATAAGCCGGAGCGCTGGCTTAATGATGCCCTTTTTCGCCCCGAAACCCGTGCGGCTTTTAAAACGCTTGTTGCACAAGGCTGGACAGACGCGATACGTAAACTTTATCCAGACGATAAAATCTATACATTTTGGGATTATTTTCGTGATGCCTATAGCCGCGATGCCGGTTTACGTATTGATCATTTCTTGTTGAGCCCTGATATGAGTAGCCGACTACAAAAAGCCGGGGTTGACCGCAACGTTAGAGGTTGGGAAAAATCAAGCGATCATGCTCCCGTATGGATAGAATTAGCTGACCGAACGATCGGTTTAGTTAGATGAATAAATTACTATTAATAGTATTAATTGGTTCCTCAAACTTTGCTTTTTCGCAGCAAAAAAACGAGCAATCTTTGCGGCATTTAACCATTGCAGATAGTGTTTCTGCTAAAGGAATTGATCACGCGACCTTATCAATTAATAAAAAAAGATATTACACCACCAACGGTAGCGGTTCAGTTGATATTAATAAAACCCTCATTAGTCAAAAAGATAGCATAAGTGTTTCTTCAATTAGTTATAAATCAGTGGTGTTAAGGCAAAGCATAAACGCCAAATTTCCCGATACGATAAAGCTCTCCCAATCAGTAAATTTATTGAAAGAAGTAAAAATAAATTCATCCGCATTAGTGAACATAACTTTGGAAGGCCCTAACAAGTCTCATGGTTCGCATATGCATTTATATCCAAACGGGGAAGCTGCACAATACATACCAAATGAAGGGCAGGTTACAGGCACAATAACTTCTGTAGAATTTGAATTAAATGATGATCTGCATGCTATTGAGAAGCCTTTTAATGTGGAGATACTTTCCAGGAGTAAAGATGAAATTTTCCCTGATACCGCGCTGATCACGGACAGTATAATTGTTTACAACACTAAAAAGAAACGACGGTTTAGTGTTGACATTTCCAGGTATCACATTCAAATTCCCGAAAATGGTTTTTTTGTCGTTTTTCAAACTCTGGCACCCCTCTTACTACAGCAAAGAAACAATATGGTATGATGGGCATTACCATTTTAAAATCTCAGGTATTAATATACATCTTAAAGAAAAGGATCAATTTAAAGGTGAGTGTTGCGATACTGACCCTCCAGACCGGAAGGGCTTCTACTGCTTACTAGCAGGCGATAGGGACAAATGGAAATTTTTTGACGAGAAAGATCAATGGATTGTATATGGCGATGGTATTAATTTTGGCATCACCGCAACAATTACCCCAAATTAACAACAATGGACGGTTTCCTGGTTGTGCGTGAACGCAAAAAGCTCTTTAAATTCTAAGCGCGATCTCAATTTTTGCTTGTAAATGGATGCACTCAATTTACAATATAATCAAGCTTTACATTTTTATAAACCGGTTTTTGTAAATGTATTTTTAGCTTTTTAAAGCTTTGCGAAGGACCCTGGGTTACAAACATATTGGTTAGCCATGCGGGTATGCTGCCACCCGGCTCTGCATGTAACGTGTAAACCACTTTTACACGGCCTTTACTTAAAGGTGATAATACCCATTTGCCTTTGGAGTTGGCAATTCTTACCACTTTTGACTTTACAGGCACCATATCAACAATACAAGGGGCATCAACGGTTACCACTTTTGTTATTGCATCTTGCGATACTTTAAGATGTGCTATAAAATCGCGGTTACTAACCGGCCACGGCATCTCAACAAGTGAATAATAATACAACTCAGACGGTGATACCTGTTTAACAATGTAATTGGATGCGGTATGGTAAAGCCACTCCTCGCTGTTCTTCACATCCAGCAATACCGCAACAAGCTGCGAAAGTGTTGCATCCAACTGGCACTCCACCTTTATGGCTTTAACTTTTGAGTTCTCTACTTCACCCGTAAAGATCTTCACACCATCGTTATTTTCTTTGAGCACCCAATTATCACTGGTTTGCGCCAAGGCGCAATTTGTAAACAATAAAAGCAGCAGGGTGAACTTTTTATACATGATATTAGGGGTTTTAGTATAAGAAACCGGCTAATCTTATATCGAGATTACCTTTTAAAACTACAATCTAATATCATAATTGATTTGAATATAACATATACTTATTGCCAGGTTAGGAAAGTTTACGCGATTTGATCACTACAGGCAAAGGGCAACTCTAATGAAGATGATGGTTTCGATGTACAATTGGTTGAAAAATGGAAACTGGCGCAATAATGTTGGCTAAGGGGCGATAGTAGTTTTTCTCAGGGTCGGAGCGGGATGTTTTACCTTCAATAAATCTGTTGAACCTTTTTGATTAGATTTGTTTTAAGGAAATAAAAAGATGCCGAATGTCTTTAGCGCCTTTATCAGACCAGGGAATCTCCGGAAGAGTTTTTGATGAGCAGTTTGGGGTGAGGACAGCTCCTGCCTACTGGCTCACCCGCTTTGTTATTCTTCGTCTGCTGGGAGTGATCTACGCCGTAGCATTCCTGGTGGCAATCAACCAGATCGTTCCTTTAATAGGAGCCAACGGACTTCTTCCGGTAGGGATTTACCTGAAGCAGGTGAGCCATGCACTTGGGTCAGATGGGGCAGGGTTCGTGCGGTTGCCGTCACTCTTTTGGGCATGGCATTCTGACACTGCGCTTTTAACTATGGCCTGGATAGGGCTTCTGCTGTCATGCGTGGTGGTGGCAGGCTTCGCAAATGCTCCGTTGCTTGCTGTTCTCTGGTTTTTATACCTATCTTTTAATCACGTGGGGCAGGATTGGTATGGATATGGCTGGGAGATCCAGCTGACCGAGACCGGGTTTCTCGCTATCTTTCTTTGTCCGCTGCTTGATATGCGCCCGTTTCCCAAGAGGGCGCCGCCGATGATCATTATCATTTTATTCCGGTGGCTTATTTTCCGGATCATGCTTGGTTCCGGCTTGATCAAGTTTCGCGGGGATACGGTGTGGCGTAACGGAACCGCCCTTTATTATCATTTCGAAACACAGCCAATTCCCGGTCCACTGAGCCGGTGGTTTCATTTTTTGCCGCGCATGGCCTTGAAAATTGGGGTTTGGTTCAATTGGCTGGGCGAGCTTGTGGCACCCTGGTTTGTTTTCTGGCCGCGAATTGCGCGCCGTATCGCGGGAGTGGTCATTGTATTGTTCCAGGTCAGCATTATCCTTAGCGGCAACCTTTCTTTTTTAAACTGGCTCACCATAGTGCCCGCTTTGGCTTGTTTCGATGATGGTTTTTGGGCCAGGCTGCTTCCACGCCAACTCGTTCGCAAGGCCAAAGCCGCGGCTGAAAGTGCCGAAGAATACTGCCCTATGCTAACCACTGCTTTAATCGTGGCTGTTGTTATTGGTCTTCTGAGCATCCAGCCTGCAATTAACATGCTATCTACGGAGCAGGTTATGAATACCTCTTTCGACCCTTTTGATCTTGTGAATACCTATGGCGCATTCGGAAGTGTGGGACAGGAACGTTTGAATGTAATATTTGAAGGAACGATGGATGATACTACAAACAACAAAGCCAATTGGAAACCCTATATCTACAAAGGCCTGCCTGTGTTGCCTGATAAACAGCCACCGCAAATAGCACCCTACCAGTTACGGTTAGACTGGCAAATGTGGTTCGCTTCCATGTCGACAGCCGATCAATACCCGTGGACGTATAATTTGGTTTGGAAGCTGCTGCATAACGACCCCGGCGCTGTCAGTTTGTTTGCCGGCAATCCCTTTCCTGGCAAGCCGCCGAGGTTTATCCGTGCAGTATTATATCGCTATCAGTTTGCAAAGCCGGGTAATCCGAAGGGCCTTTATTGGACACGAGAGCGGATTGGCGATTGGATGCCGGTACTTTCTGCGAATGATGCGCGGTTGGTTAAGTTTTTGGAGGGTGAAGGATGGGTGAGGTGAAGGGTGGCTTGGAATAGCAAGGGACGGCTTAATTACACCTGAGTTACGGATTATTGGCATAGCCGATCCGTAGACTGTATCTGCACAAACCAACGGGATAGGCCTTCATCCGTAGAATTGGCTCGCCAATTAATTCAGGTGTCTGTATCCGCTTGGCGATTTTCCGGTCTTTGATTTGAATATTTTTGTAAAGTGCGAAGGGTGTTCAAAACCAAGTTCGTACGCAATTTCGCTGATAGAATCATTTGTACCCCATAACAATGATTTAGCCTTATCTATCAGTTCCAGGTGGATGTGTTCCTGGGTGGTTTTGCCCGTAAATTTATTCAAAAGGTCGGACAAATAATTAGGCGACAGGTTGAGCCGGGAAGCAAAATATTTAACATTTGGCAAGCCAGTTTCAATCAGGGTTCTTTGCGAAAAATAATCCTTTAATATTTTTTCAAACTGCTGCACCACATCTGAGTTAACTTTTGCCCTGGTATAAAATTGCCGGTCATAAAAACGACTGCAGTAATTCAACAAGAGTTCGATATTGCTGACGATTAGGCCTTGTGAGTGCTTGTCTATATTTTGCGAATACTCCCTTTCAATCTTTGCCACACAATCTTTAATGATCAGTTTCTCCTCTTCCGAAATATGCAGGGCTTCGTTGGCCTCATAATTAAAAAAGGAATACTGGTGTATCTTCTTACCCAAGTCGGTACCATGGATCAGATCGGGATGAATGAACAGTGCCCAACCTTCATCAACTGTAACATCCGGACCCGGCGCTATAACTTGTCCGGGTGCGGTGAACATTAGGGAACCTTCATTAAAGTCGTAATATCCTTTGCCATACTTTAACAGGCCTTCGAATTTTTTGCAGGAAATGGTATAAAAGCCAAAACGGTAAAAAGCATTCTCCTTAGGGCGCCTTTCATAAAAGTCTGTATGGTCTATCACGCTTACCAGGGGGTGTTTGGGTGCTGCGTATTTTACCAGCTTATGCAGATCGCTGATAGATTCAAGATCAATGTATTTATCCGGCATGTTTTTAATTATTATAAAGTTACTATAAAAAAACCAATGGCTGCTCAAATTCGGGCAGCCATTGGTTTTTAGATGCCTGTTTGGGCAATCATCATTTTTTTAAAATCCACATCATCCATTTGCTGCCTGGTAGCTATCAATTGCGCGGCGTCATGACCTACAGGGTAACGCAATCTTTCAGTACCGTCGGTAGCGGCCTCATAAATGGCATCGGCCACTTCACCAATATTTTCAGACATTGGCCAATGATCTATCATATCCATGAATTTATTAAATGCAGGTTGATACTCATCCAAACCATCAGTACTGAAAAGCGTCATCGAACGCCCGGAAAACTCAGTCTTATAGCCCCCTGGTTCAACTATTTTTAAGCGAATGCCGAATGGGTTTAACTCATATTGCATAGATTCCGTCAACCCTTCAACAGCAAATTTAGTTGCATGATAAAGCGAGGAAAAGGGAAAGGTAACCCTTCCGCCAACCGAAGACACGTTGACGATAGTACCGGATTTTTGTTGCCGCATGCCAGGTAATATCGCTTTTGTTACTTCTATCAACCCAAAGAAATTCACGTCAAACTGTTGTTTAATCTGTTCTTCGGTAGCGCCTTCCAATGCACCCAATGCACCGTAGCCTGCATTGTTTACTAATACATCTATTTTGCCGAATTTTTCGATGCCCTCTTTCACCGCGTTTTGTATACTTAGCTTATCGGTTACATCCAATTTGCTTATAAAAACATTGCTAAGCCCAGATAGTTCTGTTTCTTTTTCGGGTGACCGCATGGTGGCGATCACGTTCCAGTTATTTGTATGAAATAGTTTGGCGGCCGCTTTTCCAAACCCGGAGGAAGCGCCCGTGATTAATATTGTCTTTTTCATTGCTTTATATTTTTAATTTCTAAAGCAAAGGTCTGGTTAAGGGCGCTGCCTGATTTATACGTTTCAACTGATCCCTTATACATTTCAGGGATAAGCAAAAATTTATATTGTTTTAACATAATTTTGATTGTCGGGACACGGACTTCTTTTCTTGTGGCCATAGCCAGGATCAAAGAAAATAAAAGCACTTTCTCAAATCGCCAAATAGCGATAAGCAATCTTATTTAAGTTATCAGTCTGCTATTTACCTTGCAAAAGTAAATTTAGTTTGGCCCTTGTTTCTGGTATCTCTTTTATAGATAGCGCCTTTTTAAACCACATAATTGCATTTTTTCTATCACCTTTTGCCAGATAATAGTCCCCATAAGAATCCTGAAGGTTAGCATCCTCAGGATAATTACGCACATTTAAGGCAAATAATTTCCCGGCCACTTCATATTCCTTTGACCTTAAAGCGTAATATCCCAAATTGTTGACCAATGATACATCAG
The DNA here is from genome assembly GCA_028288085.1 of Mucilaginibacter sp. Taxonomy (GTDB): domain Bacteria; phylum Bacteroidota; class Bacteroidia; order Sphingobacteriales; family Sphingobacteriaceae; genus Mucilaginibacter. The sequence goes on along the minus strand of JAQBOK010000153.1, from coordinate 12,035 downwards.
GAAGTACCTGGTAACCCAGTTCTTCAGTAATTTTGCGGTAATGATTTGTAATCATTGAAGGCAAATTTGGATTGGTTATTTGATATTCGGAATATCTGGGGAAGGCATAATAATCAAAAATAAAACGTAGTGCATCATAAGCTGCTATAAAAAGAACTGTTGCATGATTGTCATTCTCGTAATACATCTCTTTAAACCGCAGTTTATTTTCCGGATGCTTTTGCACGTGATGTATCAAATCCAAATTATACCTTATCAATTCTGTCTGGTCTGATGTGTCTCCCTGTACAGCTGTCGTATCCACGCCTCTTTCCATATGATTTGCTATAGCCAGAAACAATGTTTTATTTGCATATGAATCTTTTTCAATAGCGACCTTAGCTGCGTTTAAGACTTTGTGATTGTCCCACCAAATGGCTGGTTCTATGGCAATAAAGCCGTTGAACAGGTTCTTATGATAAACCATTGTATGCACTACCATTAACCCACCCAGAGAATGGCCCATTAAAAGTTTATATGGTGAAGTAAGGTAATTGGAATCGATGTGCGGAATCAACTCCTTTTCTATAAAGGAAAGAAATCTCTCGCCCCCTCCCGAATTTTTCACACCGTCTGTATTGTTTGCCACAGTTGTTGGAGTAAGATCCCTGCTTCTATTGGTATTAGGGATGCCCACTACGATCATAGGAGGACAGAGGCCCATGCCAGCCAAACGTTCAACGGTTATTGCAACGGAGCGGAAATTATTTTCTCCATCTAACACGTAAATGACAGGGTAATTGTCTTTAGTTGTAGCCCGGGATTTTTTGCCTTGATATGGCGTGTATATCAGCAATTGCCGCTGCTCTTTTAATATGTTAGACTTGACACTATCTGCAAAGCCTAAGCTAAAATCGTTTTTCGATTGAGCCATGGCATCAAAAATTGAAATAACGAAAAAGGAAAGAAAAAAAAGATACTTCATTTTAATAGGATATAAGACGTTAGTTGATTATGATATTTTGATCCGTCAGTTTTAAAATCAATCCAGCGATAAATTCTTTTGTGGTCGCGCCAATTTGATAGATCGTGTTAGTAGTATTCGCTACCTTTTCCGCCGCATCCAAATAGCCGAAAGCTTTTTCATAAACGACCTTGCCATTTTTCCAAACCAACATTGAACTGTTAACCCGGTTTAGGTGTATCGCCTTTTGAATAAATGAGTCTATCTTCTTTACGTATTACTTTACTGTGCATTTACCTAAAATGAGGACATGACAAGGGCGAAAAGTATTACGGTTATGTTCCTCGTCACATTGATTTATAAATAAAAGTATAGGAAAGGGGCAGGTCATGAAATTGTGTTATGCAAAGTAGGCCGAAATGTCTGCATTCCAGCATATATAGTCTGCAAACACTGAGTAAAGACCATTGGCCTGTTAATCATTCGCATCTCAGACCTTTACATGCTATAAAAGCGTTTATGACACATGTTTTGCCGTCCATTAATGATACGTCATCGTCAACTGTTGTCGCAAACTGACTACTCCTAACGGAGACTTTTTACTGGGTTCATTATGCAGCATTAATGGTTTGGTAGCTCACAGTCAGTATAGTAATAAATTATACGCCTCTCCCGGATCGTGCGCTAAATCATATAATGCGCTAGGCACCTGAACAATACCTACACGACCGCCTTTGCCACCCTTACCCAATGTAAATTCGGCGTAAGTATAGGAAGGATGTGGCAATACTAATTTCCAATTTTTATAGCGAACGGCCCCCAAATTATTTTTTCCAAAATAGTAATAAAATACCTCACGCGGGTCGACCTGCGTTTTTCTGGTAAGGAATGGCAGGAAGTTTAAACCGTCTATTGGCTTATTCGGCATTTTGGCGCCTGTTGCTGCTACAATAGTCGGCAACCAATCGATGTTGACCATCAGGCCGCTATTTACATCGCCGGCAGGAATTTTGCCAGGCCAGCGCATCCACATCGGCACGCGCGTGTCAACCCTCCCACGAAGTGGCTTTTCCTTCACGTAAATGAACTGAAAAAACAACTGCCGCCCGGAACACCTAAACCAGCTGATAGCCTTCTGGTGGCAGCATCGCTGATATTCAATCCGACCAGCCACGCTGTCGACCTTAATGATTACTTACAATGGTGGGCATGGAAAAAAGGCGCGGATTGGCGCCATCCGCACGGACCGGGGGGCAATATAAAAGGAGCGGACAATTACCCTGTTGTGCATATATCATGGTTTGATGCCATTGCTTATTGCAAATGGGCGCACAAGCGCCTGCCTATTGAAGCTGAGTGGGAGTGGGCTGCGCGGGGTGGTTTACAAAACCACGCATATCCCTGGGGAAATGAACCGGTTGATGCAGGTAAACCCAAAGCCAATACCTGGCAAGGACATTTCCCTTATAATAATACTGTCAGAGATAAATTTTATGGCCTTGCGCCGGTAGCTTCATTTGCGCCAAATGGTTACGGCCTATATGACATGGCCGGGAATGTATGGGAGTGGTGCAACGACCGTTATAATTATAACTACTACCAAACTATAAGCAAACCCAGTGGGGTTATCAATCCACAGGGGCCTGCAAAAAGCTATGACCCCCAAGAACCCTATGCCACAAAACGGGTTATCCGTGGTGGATCATTCCTTTGTAATGATAGCTATTGCTCAGGCTATCGTGTGGCACGGCGTATGAAAAGTACCGAAGACAGCGGGATGGAGCATCTTGGTTTCAGATGCGTGACCAATTGAAAACCTATCCCACTAAGTATGCCGTTGGCAGGGATAGGGCAAACATGATTACATTTTCTGAGACCACCCTAACAAGAAAAATCGAACCAAAAAAGAAAGGTGCTTCTGCTTTAAATTACGGATGCGAATAATAGTATAATTGATTTTAATACAGGTATTTATATATTTATAAAACAACGCTCAACTTTTATTAAGTTAAAATACTCATCAGCTTTTTTGAAGATGCATCACCGTCTTTACTATTACTTGAGTGTGGACACTCAAAATTATTTTCGGTTAGTGTGGACGCTTAACCGGGCGGGGCGCTATGCACCGAATTGTTCAAAACTATTTTATTGTCAATATGTTATGTGGGTAAACATCTTGATGAATGCAGGATGCAAATCTGCTTTTGTTTCACTTTCTGAGTGCGGTTGTTCCGATTATTGCTATATCTGGAGCACCCTGTTAATGTCAATGGAATTCTTAAATAGGAAATTTGAAAAACAATAAGATCATGAAGATCAGAAAATCGTTTCTCATTGTGATCACAGGCGGTCTGGTAATATTCATCGGCCTGCAATTCATCCGGCCGGAGATCACACACCCGCCCGTTACAGGTGATCTCCAGGCACCGCCCGATGTAAAAGCTATTTTTGAACGAGCCTGCTATGATTGTCATTCTAACGAGACCAATCTCCGCTGGTACGACCGGGTAGCGCCAATATGCTGGCGAGTGGCGGCGCATGTCAACTCCGGCCGTGCAGGTCTTAACTTTTCAGAATGGAACAAACTGGCACCGGCCGATCAGGAAGGCAAACTCTGGGAATCAGTCAACCAGGCCATTGCGAAGGCAATGCCCCTTAAAGATTATGAAATGCTGCATACAGAGGCCAAATTGTCGGCTACTGACGTCGCTATTTTAAAAAGATACCTCCTTAGCATGGTACACGATAGGCCGGCCGATACCGCAAAACTTAATGCCGCCAGCAAGCAATACAACTATTGGAAAAAAAGCAATGTGGCGCTGCAGTTGTTGCCGAAAGCTGCCAACGGCATTACCTATATACCTGATTATAAGAACTGGCAGGCGATCAGTACCACTGAGCGTCTGGACAATGGCACTATGCGGGTGATTTTTGGCAATGATATCGCGGTCAGAGCTGCTCATTCAGGTCGTGTAAATCCATGGCCGAACGGCACTACCTTCGCCAAAGTAGCCTGGGACCAGCTGGCCGATAAAGAAGGCAATGTAACTACCGGCGCTTTCAAACAGATTGAATACATGATCAAGGATGACCGCAAGTACGCGGCCACTCATGGTTGGGGCTTTGCTCGCTTCAAAACCCTGAAAATGGTCCCCTATGGCAAAACTGCTATGTTCGCGACCGAATGTATCAACTGCCACCAGCCAGTAGCCAATCGCGATTTTGTATTTACTTCACCGTTAAAAAACTAAAGATATGAGGATCAAGTTTGTTATTAGTGTTCCCCTGATGATGCTGGTTGCTGCCTGCTCACACCCTGCAGATACACAGACGATCATTAACCAAAAGGCTTCCGTGCCGGCGGCATTTCATTTGCAGAACTTGCGGGTCATTGCTTCCAGCATCAACAAAAAACGCCAAACTATGTCTACCCTCTATGGAAATAGCAAGGCTATAAACCGGGCGAGGTCAGGCGGGTTGGTGGGTGTAGGCGAAGAGCTGATGCTGATCACATGGAGGCAAAAGGCAGATGAAAACTGGTTTGGCGCTAATATCCCGGCGAATGTTGTGGCAGTTGAAAAGATCGTAACCGGCAACGATCCGCTGGCCGTGAATTACCAACGCTACGAAGGCCCGGCACTTACCTTAGCGACCGATACCAGCGGTCAGCACCGCAGGATTATCGCTATTTTTGGGCAAAAAGATTCCATTCTGCCGTGATATTCCAAGCGCAGCTGCATCCTTCATGGCAAAACATTTCCAGCGTATTAACTCATTACAAGATATGGGAAGAAGTGTAATGGGAGTTAGGCGCACTACTTCAAATATTCTTTGAAAAAATCAACAGTGCGGCTCCAGGCTAGTTCTGCGGCGGCTTTGTCATAACGGGGTGTTGTATCGTTATGGAAACCATGGTTTACGTTATCGTAAATAAACGCCTGGTATTTTTTTCCATTCGCTTTTAATGCAGCTTCGTAGGCAGGCCATCCGCCTGTGATCCGTGTATCCAGCGATGCATAGTGCAGCATTAAGGGAGCGTTAATTTTAGGCACGTCCTCAACAGCCGGTTGGCTACCGTAAAAAGGTACAGCCGCCGCCAGTTCGGGTACGCGAACGGCCATCATGTTGGCTATGCCTCCACCAAAACAAAATCCGACTACGCCTACCTTGCCGTTACAGTCTTTGCGATTCTTAAGGTAATAGAATGCCGCGATAAAATCTTCTTCCATTTCTTTGGGGTCTCTTTTACTTTGCATTTCACGCCCCTTGTCGTCATTGCCCGGATAACCACCCAGTGGTGTCAGGGCATCGGGTGCAAGGGTAATAAAACCGGCAACTGCGGCCCTTCTGGCTACATCTTCTATATAGGGGTTCAGGCCCCGGTTCTCATGAACAACGATGACCCCGCCCAGTTTCTTTTTATTGTCTTTAGGTTCTGACAGCAAACCTTTGATAGTGCCACCCCCTTTCGGAGAATCATATTTAATATATTCCGATTTTAAACGCGAATCATCTGCTTTGATCTGCACATTTCCCTTGTAATCAGGCATCAGGAAACTCATTAGTGCAGGCACTGTTAATGCGCCAACTGCATAAACAGATAGTTTTTGTACAAATTCACGCCTATCAAGGCGATTATGTGCATAGTCATCATACAGGTCAAACACTTCCTGCTTAATGTCTTCTTTGTTGATCTTGTCCATTTTAAAGGTTTAATTCAAATGTAATAATTCAAGGCAACATGTGGAAGCATATCAACTATTATTGAGATCTAACACCGCATACACAGAGCTTAACCCTGCTCACGCTACCTTTTAAATCCGACGCTTTTAGTCGAAAGATTTGAGGCTTTTTTGTTTTCAGGCAATATGCTTATCGCGGCTGGGGGGCTGTAAGCTCCATTCTGATTTTAACTTCCAATCCCCATAATAAAGATTACTTATTTATGAGAGTTGATTTGATTTGTGAACAGAGATTTTCCTAAATTTGAGTTATCGTCAACCCGATATAAACCACATATTCAATATGGAAAACAAGACAGATCACACGACTAAATTATCTGACATTAATGATCCAAGCAGTGCGGCTAAATGTCCCTTTTTAAACGGAGCCTTAAAGCAAAGCGCCGGCGGGGGTACAAGGAACCGTGACTGGTGGCCAAATCAGTTAAAATTGAACATCTTGCGTCAAAATTCTTCGCTTTCTAATCCATTGGGCGAGGCATTCAATTATGCCGAAGAGTTTAAAAGCGTCGATCTGGACGCCGTAAAAAAGGACATCTTTGATCTGATGACCAACTCGCAGGAATGGTGGCCGGCAGATTATGGTCATTATGGGCCGTTTTTCATCCGTATGGCTTGGCATAGCGCAGGTACTTATCGCGTTTCCGATGGCCGTGGCGGCGCGGGCTTTGGTACTCAACGCTTTGCACCACTCAACAGTTGGCCCGACAATGCGAATCTTGATAAAGCACGTTTGCTGCTTTGGCCGGTCAAACAAAAATATGGCAAAAAAATTTCATGGGCAGATTTGATGATCCTCGCCGGAAACTGTGCCCTCGAATCGATGGACTTCAAAACATTCGGCTTCGGCGGCGGCCGTGCGGATGTTTGGGAACCTGCAGAGGATATTTATTGGGGCTCAGAAAAGGAATGGTTAGGCGATAGCCGATACACCGCTGACCGGGAACTGGAGAATCCGCTTGCCGCAGTCCAGATGGGGCTCATCTACGTAAATCCGGAAGGACCAAACGGAAATCCCGACCCGTTTGCATCCGCGCGTGACATTCGCGAAACTTTTGGCCGTATGGCTATGAATGATGAAGAAACTGTCGCACTTATTGCCGGCGGACACACTTTTGGTAAAACCCACGGCGCTGCCGAGCCAGGCCCATATGTTGGCCATGAACCTGCTGCCGCAGGTATTGAGGAGCAAGGCTTAGGCTGGAAAAACTCATTTGGTAAAGGCAACGCCGGTGATACAATTACCAGCGGTCTTGAAGGCGCATGGACCACTACACCAACAAAGTGGAGCAATAACTATTTTGAGAACCTCTTCGGCTACGAATGGGAGCTCACAAAAGGCTCGGGAGGCGCACATCAGTGGAAACCTAAAAATGAGGCTGGCGTTGGTACAATACCCGATGCACATGATCCGGCAAAGCGCCATTCTCCATTTATGCTTACATCAGACATTGCACTGAAAGTAGACCCTGCTTACGAAAAAATTTCAAGACGATTTTATGAAAATCCGACTGAATTTGCTTACGCATTTGCCCGTGCATGGTTTAAATTGACTCACCGTGATATGGGGCCGCGCGCCCGTTATCTTGGTAAGGAAGTGCCTGCAGAAGAACTGATCTGGCAAGACCCTATACCGGCCGTTACTTATCAGTTGATTGATGATAATGATATTGCTGCATTGAAGGGTAAGATACTTGAATCGGGATTAACTGTTTCCCAATTGGTATCTACTGCATGGGCATCAGCATCAACATTCCGTGGCTCCGATAAACGTGGCGGCGCTAATGGCGCACGTATCCGGCTGGCGCCACAAAAAGATTGGGAAGTTAACAATCCCGCTCAACTGAAGAAAGTTTTAGCTGTACTTGAGCAAGTTCAAAAAGATTTTAACAGCACCCGATCTGACGGTAAGAACGTTTCACTTGCCGACCTGATTGTTTTGGCAGGATGTGCGGGCATTGAGAAAGCGGCAAAGAATGCCGGCCAGTATATAACAGTACCTTTTACACCAGGGCGTGCCGATGCTTTACAAGAGCAAACGGACGTGGAATCATTTGAAGTCCTCGAACCCGCTGCAGATGGTTTCCGTAATTATCTGAACGCCCAACACACCAGCGCGGCTGAGGCAATGCTGGTTGACAAGGCACAACTGTTAACACTAACCGCACCCGAAATGACGGTGTTAATTGGCGGCATGCGGGTTCTTAACACCAATTTTGATCACGCTCATCACGGTGTCTTTACCAAACAACCGGAAGTTCTCACAAACGACTTTTTTGTGAACCTCCTTGATTTGTCTACCACGTGGAAGGCTACTTCTGATTCCCAAAAAGTTTTTGCAGGTTCTGATCGTGTTACGGGCGAAATCAAATGGACTGGTACCCGTGTTGATCTTATCTTTGGTTCTAACTCTGAGCTTAGGGGCATAGCTGAAGTATATGCCTGTGAGGATGCCAAAGAAAAGTTTGTGCAGGATTTTGTAGCTGCATGGAGCAAGGTAATGAACCTTGACCGTTTCGACCTGGCCTGATTTCAGCGCTATATTTAGTGTAAAGAGGTGGTCCGACAGATGGGCCACCTTTTAATTTTCAAATCTCAGAACTGGCTCAATAATTTCCCAACGACCATAATTTTTCAGATCTCAGCCCGTCAGAGTGCACTGTTTCCCCCTTAATTACCGTATACCAGGTACGCCTGATTATATCATAATAAATTAGTTTCTACCCCTGGTGCTGATTATTACTTAATTTCTTAACTAAATAATTATTCAGCTCACTTTTTTGGTTTATCATGTTCACGTTTTTTGCGTGAACACCGTGAACAAACATGAGCATCTGATTATCAACAATTTAACCTATTGCAAAATGCAAAATCGTACGGGCTTTCATCGATAGCCCTATCTCCGGCACACCCCATCTCAATTTTTAAGCTGCTCATACCAGGCTTTCATAATATACCAGGCCTTCTTCTTATCCCCTTGGTCTGATAGCAGCCCCTTGCGGTTCCAACCTTTCTGGTAGGTCGATTGCATCCTGTAGGGCGACCGGAAGTCAGCAAGCACCCACGGACAAACGCCTTGTAAAAACGGAATGGTTTTGAACATCTTTAGCTGCTTTATATAAATGTTTGCCATATATTCCTCGCTCCAGGCGCTGGCTTTAACCGCGCTGTCAATTTTATTATTGTAAACTGCTTCGCCTCCGAACTCAGATATGATCATCGGCTTGTTAAACTGCGATAGCCATTCCACCTTTTCCGGGTCACTGGGCCAGTCGGTATACCAGCCCATATATTCATTCACGCCAATCACGTCCACGTATTTCATTACCGAATCCTTTAATTCCATTTTGCCATCATGGTGGCTCACATTGTTAAAAGCAGCCGTTACCAGCCGGGTCGGGTCTAATAATTTCACTTCTTTAGCCAGTTCAATCAGGGTTTTATCCCTTTCCTTTGATGGCCCGGTTTCATTGGCGATACTCCATAAAATCACGTTGCAGCGGTTCTTATCCCGCTTTATTACCTCCTTCAGCATCAGTTCAGCCTTGTCTTTCACGGTTGGGTCAGCAAACTCAATCCCCTGGTAAACCGGTATCTCTTCCCATACCATCAAACCTTTTTCTTCGGCCAGTTTTATTTCATATTCGTTATGTGGGTAATGCACCAGCCGCACAAAGTTGCAGCCCAGCTCCTTTGCCCAACCCATCAACACCGCTGCGTCTGCTTCCGAATAAGCCCTTGCCTTCTTTTGAGGTATTTCTTCATGAATGTTCACCCCCCTTAAAAAAACCGGCTTGCCATTAAGCAGTATTTTAGAACCATTCACCTTAATGGTTCTAAAGCCTATCCTGTCGCTAATGCTATCTCCTTCAATACTAAGTTTTATAGGGTATAGTTTAGGCTGTTCGGGCGTCCATAGTTTAATGTTTCTTTTTAAGCTGATGGCTGCATAACCCTTACTATCGGTCGTAATTTTTTCGCGGATCTTTAATTCCGGGATATCTACTGCGATCTGCTTACCGGCCAGCTCACTGTTCAGCCTGGCATAGCCTGTAATACGGCCCTTGTCATTTGGGTCAAGCTGTATCTTGTAATCATCGATAAATACCCGGTGGGTTCTCACAAGGTGCACATCCCTGGTGATGCCGCCGTAGTTGAACCAATCGAATAGCGACCCGGGGATGCCATTTTTAACCCTGCTGCTATTCGCCCGAATAATCAGCGAGTTATCTTTTTCCTTAACAAGATCCGTCACCTCAAACTCAAAGGGTGTAAAACCACCTTCGTGCCGCCCCAATTTTTTACCATTAAAATAAACGTCGGCTACATAATTGACTGCGCCGAAATGAATAAACAGCCGCTCATTTTTCCCGGGAACAACATCAAAGGTTTTTTTATACCAAACCGAACTTTCAAAATAGGTAAGCTCCGGCAATTGCGAATTAAAATCTCCGGGAACACGCAGCGTGTTGGCCGGTTCAAATGAATACTCTACAAAATCAGTTTTACCGGTTGCCTTAGCATCCTTGTAAATGGCCCGCCAGCCAATACCCACATCAAATGGGTCAATAATGGTTTCCCATTGCCCGTTCAATATCGTGCTGTTCCGGCCATACACATTGATCATGCTTGTTTGCGCATTACCAGCCTGGTGCAACAGTAGTATTGACAACAGGACCAGGCCTAAAAGTTTTTTACTCATTTAGCCGTTAAATTAGGTATTATTTGAGAAAAAATTCAATTTTTAACAATCGGAATCATATTGCACGAGGCCTTATTCTCTTGTCGGTATCGACTTCAATAACGCGATTTTTTTGCGGGTCGTAAATAACTGGTATTCGAAAAGATCAAAAACGGCGTCATGCCGAACTTGTTTCGGCATTCCAAAGGACATTCACGTTTGCTTGGTCCGCGTGTTAAAAGTAGTTCAGCTGTATATTGTTATATCCATAATCTGAAGACTAGAATAGGCAAGCATGAAAGTCAGATTACCTCTCGCCCGTTCAAGTGTCTACACTTGAACAATAGCTGGTGTAAGCGTCCACGCTTACATAAATTCTTAGCGTGGACGCTTAAAAAATTATTTAAGTTCAAGCGGAGGACGCTTGAACGGGCGGGGGAATTATAGTTATTCCATGGGAACTTTTGCGCTACAAAAGCAATCGGTGTTTACTGATTACCAAATTAAATTGGTAACAAATTGGGATACAGTACAAATAAGGAAAGAGGAAAAACTAATGGAAACTGGTTAGATAACAATTTATTAATAAATGGCATAAGGTGTTACAAGAGTGGAAATAATTGGGAAATTGATGAAATATACTTTAAAAATTTTTCAATTATAAGCGGGATTATTACGATATAAGCTTTACGAAACAGGGCATTTCGCAATTTGTCCAGAATTGAATCGTTTAATTTAAGCAGCCCTACAAAATATTGGGTTATTTTTCAATGGATGCAAGAACGCTATTTTTGTAAGCCGGCTTTTGTAATTGGATTTTCAGGTTCCTGAAAATTTGAAGCGGCCCTTCAGTAGCGAACATATTGATTAACCAGGAAGGAAGTGAGCCTCCAGGATCCGTATGTATCATATATTCAACTTTTACTTGTTCAGGACCGATTGGGGTAATGATCCATTCGCCGCTTGAATTATCCACCCTAACGATCCCCTTTTTAACGGGAACAAAGCCCGGCACAACCGGACCAGCAATCGTTACCACTTTTGTATCCGGGTTTTCAGTAGCTGTTAAATGAACTACAAAATCCCGGTTAGTTGCCGGCCAGGGTAAATTAATTTCTGAATAATAATAAAGTTCTGAAGGTGAAACCTGTTTTAGCAGCACGCATGATTTTGTATGGTATACCCAATCAGGGGTAGCCTTCACGTCCATCAGTAAGGCAACCAACTGGGCGGCGGTCGTATTAAGGTCACATTCAACTTTGATAGCTTTAACCTTTGAATCCGGGACTATGCTGGTGTATATCTTTATGCCTTCCTTTTCGGTGTTGAGTTTCCAAACATTTTGCCCTGACGCAGTGCTAAGACTCAACATGAGGAGAAGTAATACAAAAAACATTTTGTTCACTAATTTGCTGGCCTGATCTATTGTTGTCATTTCCGTTGATTTGATATTGTAAAGGTAAACTTAGTTGACCAAAATAGTCAACTAAGTTTACCAAAATAATATTTTTCCTTGCTTTTTGACGCTGCGATGATACAGCTGACTTTATGATGAGAATGCGCATAACATTCATGCTGCAGACGAAAACGAAATAACACTTGCTGAATTAGAAACACGTTGCCCCGGATGTTCACAGCATGATATGTATGATCACGAGCAAATTTGCAT
>JAQBOK010000174.1 GCA_028288085.1 Mucilaginibacter sp. | reverse complement strand
TTAGTGATAGATCCTGAAATGGTAAAAGCAGATTTATCCTTACATGACCATATTTGAGCTGACAATAAAACTATGCTGCAATAAGCTATAAAACGGTTCTTCATTATTTATTTAGATTCTAATTCTTTTATTAATAACTGGTTAGTCTTTTGCGGATCTATCCTGCCTTTTGAGCGTTTCATTATCTCGCCCATAAACAAGCCCAAAACGCCTTTTTTACCTTTTTGGTATTCTATCACCTTGTCTGGAAATTTAGCTATTGCCTCATTTATAAATTGGTGAACATCATCTGTGTCTGAACTGATCAGCAAATTTAATTCCTTCGCTAACTGGTCCGGAGACTTAGCCGGATATGCTATTAACGCCGGGAATAATTTTTGCGCAGCAATAGAATTATTAATCTTACCTGCATCAACCAGCGCTATCAGTCCGGCTAAATTAGCAGGTTTGATACTGAACTCTGTAATTTGTATGCCATTTTCGTTTAGGTATGATTTAACAGAACCCATTAACCAATTGGTCGCCGCTTTATAATTACCGGTACATTTTATCAATTCTTCAAAATACAAAGCAAACTCCCTGTCGGCCGTTATCACAGCAGCATCGTAAGGAGATAAACCTAATTCGCTGATGTATTTATCATAAAGCTCGTTCGGTAATGCTGGTAACGTTGCGCGTATCTTGTTTACATAGTCGTTAGTAAGAAACAATGGCTGCAGATCCGGCTCTGGAAAATAACGATAATCATTAGCCATTTCTTTTGAACGTAAAACTGATGTTTCTCCTGTTTCCGCATTAAAGTTCAGCGTATTTTGATCAATATAACCACCGTTTTCAAGGATATTTACCTGCCGTTCAAATTCATGCTCAATGGCACGTTGCACATTACGGATTGAATTAAGGTTTTTCACCTCACATCGATTTCCGAATTCCGTTTCCCCTTTTATCCTCACAGAGATATTTGCATCACAACGCACGCTGCCTTCTTCCATGTTGCCATCGCAGATATCCAGGTACCGCAGCATTTTACGTACTTCAGTTAAATATTGCCCGGCTTCTTCACTGCTTCTCATATCCGGCTCAGATACGATCTCTATCAATGGCACCCCTGCCCTGTTCAGGTCTATCAATGAATCTTCATGATGCTGGTCGTGCATGCTTTTGCCTGCATCCTCTTCCATGTGGATATGATGTATGGCAATATCTTTCTTTGTATCATCAGACAGCCTTACAGTAATACGGCCACCCAAACATATTGGCGACAGATCCTGCGTTACCTGGTAACCTTTTGGCAAATCAGCGTAGAAATAATTTTTACGGGCAAAAGTATTGTTAAGGTTGATACTGCAATTGCAAGCCAGGCCCATTTTAACAGCGTATTCCACCATCAGCTTATTAATACGGGGCAAAGTACCGGGATGCCCCAATGAAACCACGCTAACATTCTCATTTGGCCCTGCACCAAAGGCAGCAGAATCTGATGAAAAAGATTTACTTAAAGTTGATAATTGCGCGTGCACTTCCAAACCAACAACTAATTCATATTTATCACCTGCACTGCCTTGAATAATTGTCATAATTATAAAAATCAGCTATAAATAGCTTTGATTAAAAGTCAAATATAAAATTAAAAGTCGGAGTTCTGTTTTTAACCGGGATGTGATTCCCAATTGAACTTAATATTAAATAATAAAACTCTTTGCCTTCTCCAATGCCTTATCTAGTCCGCTTACATCACTCCCACCAGCTGTTGCAAAAAATGGCTGACCACCACCACCGCCTTTAATTTCTTTAGCCAGTTCACGTATAATGTTGCCTGCATTAAGTCCTTTTTCTTTCACAATATGTTCTGATATCATTACCGTTAAATTTGGTTTGCCATCAATATCGGCAGCCAATACCAGGTACAAGTCAGCAACAATATCCTTTAATTGATAAGCGAGGTTTTTAATAGCATCTGCGTTTGGTAAGTGCACCTTCTCAGCTATAAAATTAACGCCATTGATGTTTTGTAACTTTTGAGCCAGCTCATTTTTTAAGCCTGATGATTTTTCAAGAATCGATTTTTCGATCTCCTTTTTAAGCCTCGTGTTTTCATCAAGCAGGGTTTCAACACTTTTGCCAATATCCTTCGGGTTTTTAAGCAGCTCTTTTAGCTGGTTAATCAATTTACTTTGCTCGTTGATATAGTTTTCGGCTGCTATGCCGGTAATAGCCTCTATACGCCTTACCCCTGCTGCTACAGCGCTTTCAGACATGATTTTGAAGAAACCGATATAACCGGTAGCCTTTACATGCGTGCCACCACAAAGTTCTTTTGAGAATTGATCATCAAAAGTAATTACCCTTACATGATCGCCATATTTTTCGCCGAACAAGGCTGTTACGCCACTGCCGATCGCCACCTGGTAAGGCACATCACGTTCTTCTTTTAAGGCGATATTCTCCCGTACTTTTTGGTTAACAATGGCCTCTATCTTCCCTAATTCTTCATCACTCACCTTAGCGAAGTGCGAAAAGTCAAACCTCAGGTAATCTGCATTAACTAACGACCCTTTTTGATTGACGTGATTGCCCAATACCTGTTTCAAGGCAGCATGCAGCAAGTGCGTAGCCGAGTGGTTGTTTTTTATACTATCCCTTCTTTGTGGGTCAACAATAGCAGTCAGTGCATCATCAATAGCATCTTCGGTGGGCAGCTTATCTACATAATGAACAATCAGTCCGTTTTCTTTTTTGGTATCTGTTACATTAATTACTTCTCCGTCAGGGAATACCAGTTCGCCTGTATCACCTACCTGCCCGCCACTCTCTGCATAAAAAGGTGTTTTATCCAATACAATTTGGTATTGATCTTTACCCTTAGCCGTTACCTTACGGTATTTCACAACATGGGCAATGCTTTCTGTTTCATCATAGCCGGTAAACTCTACCGTATCATCGTTTTTTACAGAAACCCAATCACCGGTATCAATAATGGATGCAGCACGGGAACGTGTTTTTTGTTGTTGAAGGGCTTCGTTGAACTTTTCCATATTGACTTTGAACCCCCTTTCACGAGCCATTAATTCAGTCAGGTCTATTGGGAACCCATATGTGTCATATAATTCAAAAGCGAATCCACCATCTATTGTTGTAAAATATTTTTCAATATTTTCTTTAGTTTCCTGTGCCCAATCTTGATTATTCTTTGGATCTCCGATATGCTCTACATTTTTTATCAAAATGTCTATATGCTCTTCAAATAGATCTATTCCTCTCTGCAAAGTTCTTAGAAAAGATTTCTCCTCCTCCAAAACCACCTTCTGCACAAAATCTTTTTGACTGTACAATTCATCAAACACACCCTTAAATTGTTCAGCTAATAGAGGTACTAATTGATTCAGAAAAGGCTCTTTAAATCCTAAGTATTGATAAGAATATCTAACCGCTCTGCGCAGAATACGGCGTATTACATAGCCTGCCTTATTATTTGATGGTAACTGCCCGTCAGCAATTGCAAAGCTGATCGCACGGATATGGTCAGCCATTACACGCATCGCTACGGCATCGGTCCAACCTTCCTCTCCTGGTTTGGCATCACTCTTATAGATCTTACCACTTTTCTCTGCAATAAACTGTATCAACTCCTGAAAAACATCAGTATCATAATTGGACGTTTTACCCTGCAATACCCTCACCAGGCGTTCAAAGCCCATGCCTGTATCAACATGCTTAGCGGGCAATGTTTGTAATGAGCCGTCCTTGAGGCGGTTAAACTGCATAAACACATTGTTCCAAATCTCTATCACCTGGTCATGGTCGGCATTTATGTAAGTTGCACCTTCTACCTGCGCGCGCTCTGTGTCTGGGCGACTGTCATAGTGTATTTCAGAACATGGTCCGCAGGGGCCGGTTTCGCCCATCTCCCAAAAGTTATCTTTTTTATTACCGGGGAGGATGTGGGCTTCATCAACATACTGTTTCCACAAATTGTAGGTTTCCGTATCTTTTTCCAACCCTTCTTTTTCATCACCCTCAAAGTAGGTTACATACAACCTGTCTTTAGGCAATTTGTAAACTTCTGTAAGCAGTTCCCAGCTCCAGGCTATGGCTTCTTTTTTAAAGTACCCGCCTGCCGGACGGGCAGGATCGCCAAAGCTCCAGTTACCCAGCATCTCAAACATGGTATGGTGATAGGTATCAATACCCACTTCTTCCAGATCATTGTGCTTGCCTGATACACGTAAACAACGCTGCGTATCTGCTACACGAGGGTATTTTGCAGGGGTTTCACCTAAAAAAATATCTTTAAACTGGTTCATCCCCGCATTGGTAAACATCAATGTAGGGTCGTTTTTAATTACAATAGGTGCAGAAGGCACAATAGTATGCCCTTTTGATGCAAAAAAATCAAGAAAAGCCTTACGAATTTCTGTAGCAGTCATAGAATAGTAAATAGGGTGCAAAGTTAATTATTAGTCCCAAAGTGCAAAAACGTGAAAAGAAAGAACTTATAGCTGAAAATGATTGGTTTACAGGTATTAAAAACCATCAACTTTTCAACACTTTTAGTTTTTATAGAACTTTATTATGTTTTTCCCGTTTAATTCCAAAATCGATAATTACATTTGAACTATGCCCTATAAAGAACACGAGATCAGCAAAATGTACTATACCATGGGTGAGGTGGCCGCTATCTTTGATGTCAATCAATCGCTGATCAGGTTTTACGAGAAAGAATTTGATGTGTTGCAGCCTAAGAAAAACAAAAAGGGCAACCGTTATTTTACTCCAGAAGACATTGAGCACCTGCGCATTATATTTCATTTGATAAGAGATAAAGGCTATACCATTAACGGTGCAAGGGAACATCTGAAAAAGAATATGGATGACTCTAAAGATCAGCAACGTGTGATTGACTCTCTCGAAAACATAAAAAAATTCTTGCTCGAAGTACGCGAACAGTTGTAATTACACAGCTAAAGCATATCTTTATTTTTCAGAAAAATGTACTGGCATCTGTCGGCATCTAAACCTGTATTAATATTGATATGATAACCACGCATAAAGGCGAGATCCCTTTTGTTGTATTTATACTCCCCTTTTTAACCGGGATTGCCCTGGGTGTTAAATTTCCTTCCGCTTTTAGCTCCACAATACCTGAAATTGTTTTTTTCCTGGTAGCTTTTGCTTTTATCTTCCTCAACACAAACTATCAGCGTTTCCATTTATACCAAATCAAATGGCTGGCTGGTGTAATGATGCACACGCTGCTGTTTCTGCTTGGCTTAATAGTGGTTATCAACTATAATGAATTAAATAACCAGGATCATTTTTCAAAAAAAACTGCCGGTTACTTGCTGGTAAAGATCAATAACGAACCCAAACTAACGGGCGACCTGCTGCGATTTACCGCGACTGTTGAGCAGCGTGTTTTAAACGGTAAACCGTCAGCCTGCACCGGTACACTGATGGTCACCATAAAAGATAGTACTGCCAAAAGTTTGTATTATGGCGATGAACTGCTGATAGCAGCGGTTTATCATCCTGTTGACCCACCCTTTAACCCGGCAGAATTTAACTACAAAAAATACCTAGGCAATCAAAACATATTCTACCAGGCTTTTTTGTATCACAACCAATTTTATGTGGTTAATAAAAACGCTGGTAATGGCATTATTGCCTATTCGCTAAGGTTACGCCAACGATTGGTGGAGAAACTAAAAACCAATATGCACAGCCCCGAAGCCATTGCTGTGGCATCAACACTTATATTAGGTTACAAAGCTGATTTAAGTGATGACGTTTTGCAGGCCTATTCTAAAACCGGCACTATCCATGTACTATCGGTTTCCGGGGCGCATGTGGCCATTTTGTTTGTATTGCTTAATCTTTTACTGGGCTTTTTGGATAAGTTCAAATATGGCCGGTCAATTAAGGCGGTCATCATTATTTTGCTTATTTGGTATTACTCGCTGCTCACCGGCTTTTCGCCTGCGGTTTGCCGTGCTGCCGTAATGATCAGTATGGTTATTATTGGTAAAACCTACAGCCGCCATATCAGCACCCTCAATATCCTGGCCTTATCCGCCTTCTTTTTATTATTGTACGATCCATTTTTTATTACAGATGTGGGTTTCCAGTTATCCTACCTGGCGGTTTTCGGGCTGATAGTGTTACAACCGGTTGTTTATAACTGGATAGAATTTAAAAATAAATGGGCCGATAAACTTTGGGCCTTGTGCTCGGTATCCATAGCCGCGCAGGTTATTACGTTTCCATTAAGCGCCTTTTACTTCCACCAGTTCCCGGTTTATTTTTTGATCAGTAATCTGTTCATTATCATCCCTTCGGCTATTATTATGTATGCCGGTATTGCCTATTTAATTTTGCCAGCTGCGCCTGTGGTTAGCCCGCTAATGGCATTTATATTAGAGAAGACTATCTTATTGATGAACAAAGTATTGGCGCTTATTGAGCATGCCCCATTTGCCGGGATCAACAAAATATGGATAACGGGTACCCAATATTTATTGCTGTACGCCATTCTCATCAGCATCTTTTACTTTTTATACCAGCGCAGGTTATGGCTGCTTAACCTAAGCTTGTGCCTTACGCTGTTATTAACGGTAAGCATCAGTTTAAAAAGGTGGAACAACTTACAATCAACCAATATTACCTTTCTTAATTTAAAGAAACATATAGGCATCGTTTTCAAAACGGGGAACCATGCTGTGGTGTTATCAGATTTGACTTATAGTGATAAAACTTACAGGTACTCCATACAGCCGTATTTGGATAGTTGCCAGGTAAGCGATATTAAAATAGTTGAACCCACTGCTGATATGCAAACATCCTCCTTTATAAAAAAAGGCAACCTAATTCAGTTTGGTAACAAAAAGCTATTGATGTTTGATAAACAATTACAAAGATTAGATCTGCCCCAAAAATTAAAACCCGATTACGTGTATATTTCTGATAACCCGGATACCGATATCAATTTCATAGACAAAAATTACGATTACAACTTATTGGTGATTGATAATACTAATTCCAATTCATTGATTACCAACCTCCAAAACAAAGCGAATGCCTTGCATATAAATTACAAGGCTCTGCGTAGTAACAAATCGGTTTTAGTAGCATCTAATTAAAAATCAATATAAAGAGTAAAATATTTGCACCAGAATTAATTAATATCTAAATTGTATTAAACAAATTATAAACCATGAAAATTAAATTTTTGAGTGTTGCGCTTGGCTTTGCCTTATCAGCAACAGTTTTGACCGCCAGTGCACAAAAAACTTACACAGAAGGCGTTGTTACTTACGGTACAAGCATGCGCGGCCAACAAGTTGAAATTAAAGAATATTTCAGAGCCGACTCTGTTGCCACATCATTTGCTGCAGGTCCTGCTAAAATAAAATTACTGGCTGATGCCAATTACAAATTTTTTGCAGTAGTAGTTGATGTATCTGCTTTCAACGTAAAAAAAGCTGCTATTTATACACCTGACGAAATTGACCAGGTAGTAAGCGGTATGCCTACTTTAACGTTTGCCCCTACTGCCGAAACCAAACAAATTTCGGGTTTCAATTGCAAAAAAGTAGTAGCTACAGATGCTAAAGCCAACAAAACTTATGATATCTGGGTAACTACTGATGTTACTGTGCCTGCATCAGCTGTTCCAAAATATTACGCTGCTGCTGGTGGTTTCCCTGTGCAGTACACTGCTTTTCAGCAAGGCCAAAGCACCGAAGTTACCGTTACAAGTGTTACAGGCGATAAAGCCCCTGCCGGAACTTTCGGTATACCAGCTGATTTTGATAAGATCACCAAGGACGAGCTTAGTGCTATGTCTGGCGGTAAATAATAGTTGTTCATTCCATAAAAAAGGCTTCTTAACCAAGTTAGGAGGCCTTTTTTGTTTTGTTTGGCTGGCTATAATAATTTTCATTACGCCACTATTTACCGATATTGGGCCAATTGATGAAGCTTATGAAAGCTATCTTAACAATAAAATTGAGTTCGGTATTAATAGCCCTGTTAGGGATGGGATTTGCTATAACAGGTTTTTCATCCCCTAAGAAAACGGTAAGCCCTCAACTAATGACCGATAGTTTAATCACCGTTCCATTGGGCGGCAATGCCTGGCGCACAGATCAAGATACCATTAGCGGCAGCATCAGTAATAATGGTGTAGTTAACTGGGGCAACCCGCAGGCAAGTTTCACCGCCTATATACGCGTAGGCCGTACCGGTAAATTCAAATTATATTTAAACCTTACCGTACCTGGTGGTAAAAGCAAAATAGCGGTATCAGCCTTAGGCATCAGCAAACAAGTTGTGGTAACCGGTAGTGCCTTAACAGACCATTATGTTGGCGAATGGCAGGTTACTGATACGGGTTATGTGGCCTTCAAAATAAAAGGCATTTCAAAAACCGGCAGCGTTTATGCCAACATCAGCAGCCTTAAATTGAGCGGTGCTGCTATCGACAGTAAAACCACCTATGTAAAAAATAACGAAGGCGAGTTTTTTTATTGGGGACGGCGCGGCCCATCCGTCCACCTGGGCTATGTGGTGCCCGATGGTGTAAATGCCGAATGGTTTTATAATGAAGTAACCGTGCCCACAGGTAACGATGTTTTACATTCTTATTTTATGGCCGATGGCTTTAATGAGGGCTATTTTGGCATGCAGGTAAATTCGGCAACCGAAAGGCATATCCTGTTTTCTGTATGGAGCCCCTTTAAAACCGATGATCCCAAAGCTATCCCTGCCGACCAAAAGATACTGATGCTAAAGAAAGGCGACAATGTGCACACCGGCGAATTTGGCAGCGAAGGCTCCGGCGGGCAAAGCTATTTAAACTACAATTGGCAAGCCGGTAACACCTACAAATTCATCATACGTGCCAAACCCAACAGACAGGGCCGTACTGAATATACCGCCTACTTTTATGCACCCGAATTGAATAAATGGCTGCTGATAGCCAGTTTTAGCAGACCAAAAACCGATACCTATTTAAAGCATTTACACTCTTTTCTGGAAAACTTTGAGCCGGAGCAGGGCACCATCATCCGCAAAGTATTATTCAATAACCAATGGATTTGCACAACAGATGGCAAATGGATAGAACTAAACAAAGCACGCTTTACCGCAGATAACACCGGAGCAAAAGGCTACCGGATGGATTATGCCGGCGGTTTAAGCGGAGGTAACTTCTACCTGCAAAACTGCGGTTTCTTTAGTCATTATACCCCGCGTAACATTTATTTTGAACGGCCATTAGCCGCTAAGCAGCCACAGGTTGATTTAAGCAAGTTGCCCTGATCGTCCTAAACCCACTTTGTTAATATAGCAGTTACACGGTTGGCTTTTCCTTCCGCCTTTAGAGTGAGAATCCCGGAAAATATTGAAAAGCAAAAAGCTACGTAAGATGTCATTGGCAGGCTCTCGAAGAGCGGGCAGGCCTACCCACCATACCTGTAGGCAGGCTTCGAGTGTTTCGGTATGACATCACACACACAACTTGTCATGGGTAATGCGGCTATTAATTTAAGTAAGTGTGTCCGTATCTCACCCCGGACACACTGGTTACCAGGATACCTGATAACATCAACTAAACCCCGGTTAAAATTTGTTTAAACCAGAATATCTTTTGTACATGACATTATCCAAGTGTCATTTAAATTTGTATATCTATTTACTCTCCACATAAAAACTACCCCTGGCCCGGATATCTTCCGAAGAACTGCCAACCATTATTTTAAACTCACCGGGTTCAATAACGTGCTTCATCTGCCTGTTCCAAAGCATTAGCTCGGCATTGTCTATCTTAAATTGCACGGTGCCGCTTTCACCCGGTTTTAAGGTGATACGTTTAAAACCCTTTAGTGATTTTACGGGCGTTGTAACGCTGGCGATCACATCGCGTATGTATAGCTGCACCACCTCAGTTCCCTCAATCTTACCTGTATTTTTTATGCCAATGTTAACATTAACCGAACCATCAAGAGTTATCCGCGCGGGTATAACGTTTAAGTTAGTGTATTGAAAGGTGGTATAGCTTAAGCCATGCCCAAAAGGGAACAATACTGATGTATCCCGGTCGACATATATATGTCTTGAAGTAGGCTTATGGTTATAATAATAAGGCAACTGCCCTGTCGATCGTGGAAAAGTCATAGGTAGCTTGCCTGACGGATTAACCTTGCCGAGTAATACATCAGCAATGGCCAGGCCACCGGCATCTCCTAAAAACCATGATTCAACAATAGCCGGGATTTTTTTGGCTACCCAGTTAATACATAATGGCCGGCCATTAAAAAGCACGACAACTATGGGCTTGCCCGTTTTTTTAACAGCTTCTATAAGCCGCGTTTGCCGCTGGTTCAGGTCAAGATTTGACCGGTCTTTACCCTCACCCACTTCATTTATATCTTCGCCAAGTACAACTATTGCGACATCAGCATTATTCACTGTACTTATAGCTTTTTGAAGTTCCTCCGTTTGCTTAACAGCCGAAGTATCTGCTGAATAACCAGCTTCATACCTAACGTCCAAACTGGTTCCTGCCCTTTGCTTTAATGCATCAACTATGGTAATCCCTTTTCCTTCTGTATTGGCATATCCGCCTAAATAAGTGCTTACAGCCAGCGGGCCAATAACCGCAACTGAATGCACATTCGGGCCTAATGGCAGTAATGAGTTTTCATTTTTTAACAGACTGATTCCTTCCTGTGCTGCTTTTAATGCTACCCCACGACTCTCATCGGTATGGTTTACTTTTTTAATTAATGATTCATCCAGATAAGGGTTATCAAATAACCCCAGCATAAATTTAACCCTTAGCACATCAGATACTGCCCTGTTAAGCTCATTTAAAGCTAATTGCTTGTTCGCTAACGCGATGGTCATCGCGTTCTGAAACTGAGCATGCGGAAAATCATAAAACTGCATATCCAGTCCGGCGGTAATCGTCTGTGCCAGGGCATCTGCTGGGCTTGATGCTACCTGGTGGTTATTTAACGACATTTTTATGGCACCAAGATCAGATAATACAAAACCCTTGAACCCCCACTCCTTACGCAAAACATCCTTCATCAACCAACTGTTATCTACACAAGGAATACCATCGATCTCACTATAAGCGGCCATCATGCCCATCGCCCCACCTTCCTTAACTGCTTTTTCAAACACGTATAAAAATGATGACCGGGCTTCCCTTTCGCCTATATTTACTGGTGCGGTATTGCTGCCGGCCTCCGGTATACCATGCACCGCAAAATGTTTAGGTTCGGCCAGTACAGCATCATGATCACTTAATTTATTCCCCTGCAAACCTTTTACCATGGCCACACCATTGGCTGCGGCCAGGTAGGGATCTTCACCATATGTTTCTTCAACCCTCCCCCATCTTGGATCGCGCGGAAGGCAAAGAACAGGCCCCAGGACCATAGCAATTCCATGCGCGCGCATTTCGGTGGCTATTATGCGCCCGGTTTGATGCACAAGGCTAGTATCCCATGCACCGGCCAGTGCTAAAGGGATTGGGAACGTAGTGCTGCCCAACCCCGAATAACCATGCAGTCCTTCTTCAATAAATAATATCGGGATGCCCAACCTTGTTTTTTCAAGTGCGTATCGTTGTATCTGGTTAGTAATGTCAGCAGTTAAAGGATAAAGGTCATGTACAGAACCTATACCCTCTGTACCGATATTAAATTTAGCACTATCAGCAAATGATGCTGCTTCATGCCCCTGCATGTGGGCTACTTCGTGCCCCGAGTACATATCCAGTTGTCTTATTTTCTCGGTAGTGTTCATCCTGCTTAAAAGATCGGCTACACGCTTTTCAACGGGTAGTGTAGCATCCTGGTACGGACATTTAACAGGTGTTTGGGGGTTATTAAATGAACAAAAGGTCATCGCTAAAAGAACCAAAATATAAGTGTTCTTTTTCTTCATACAGTTTATATAATAGGGTTAATACTGAATACGATTGGCTGGTTATACAACCAAGCGTAAATGGCTTACAGGGGCTAATCTATAAGCGATGAATAATAAGTAATTAATAAAACATTAACAGGATAGCGATCTTTATTATTCTTTCGATCAAAGGTTTTTTAAAACGACCTTGCTAAATGTTATCCCCGAAGCATTTACAGCATCAATAGTAAAGTAATAGTCAGTATCTGTATTCAGGGAATTTATATTCAGTACAGTACTTTTATATACCTGGTAATTGCTGTAGAGTTTATCAGGAGCAATTCCGTAGCGTATAATATAAAAGTCGGCACCAGGCGATGCATCCCACGTCAGGTAAGCGCAACGCCTGTCTGCCGTATTACGGATCGCTATAAATTGTTTTACATGTGGTGGTAATTTGCCGGGGGCGATTCCAAAGACCCGCAAACCTGATATCGAAAATAATCCTTTAGCAGGACAATGTACATTGGTTATCCTTATGTAGCGTGCTTTTACCGGCTTGTATAATTCGATATAATCATGAGGTGCATCCTTCCCTTTATTTTTGTGGTTGATGATAATACTCCACGTTTTTCCATCCGGAGATGCTTCCAGGTAATACTTATAGCCATCACCAACTGAAAAAGCGCTGGCTTTGGCATCCTGATCAGCAAAATTGATCTGTATGGCATTAACCGTGCACATTTTTCCCATATCAACCTGGAGCCATTCTCCTTGGTTGCCAGATCTGGCCGACCACCAGGTACGAATATTTTCATCAAAAGCATTGCCGCTGTCAAAATTCTGCTTGCCTGCCGAGTTAAGAACCGATGATGCTATTGCCTTTTTGTTATAGGATAAGAGCATCCATTGCGGAGATTTCTTTAACAAACTATGATTTAATCTGCCGGATGCAAACTGGGGATAATCACCTAAATAAGTATTGGTTACCAATTGCCCGTCGCGGGTTACAAATGTTGGGAAGAGTACCAGGCGTCGCTCAAACATATGCCTAACCGAAATAGTGGCCGTTGCTATATGCCAGTATTCGCCTTGCATATCCATAAAAGTACTTGAATGGCCCGCACCTGTTATAAAACCAGTAGGCTTAAAAGAAAATGGACTATATGAAGCATAAACAAATGGCCCGGTAGGTTTATCTGAAACATATACCCCATCACCATAGGTTTTGTACTGTGTGCCGGGGGCGGAGTATTGCAGATAATACTTCCCCTTTATTTTATTCATATATGCCCCCTCTATCCATGGTTTTGCCGAAATAGAGCCATTGCCATTATCCTGGTTCTCGTCACCCGGAACTTCCCAACCATGCATCGCGGTATTTGAACCCATTAGTTTAATTGGATTTGCCACTGGTAAGAAGGTTTTTGTGTCCATTTGTGTTACCTGTAGTGGCGCATTGTCAGAGCAACCATTATACAGGTACGCTTTACCATCACCATCCTGGAATAGATAGGGATCGGTGCAGCCGGGGGCATAGCGGTTTATATTTGTCCATTTACCAATGACCGGATCATCTGTAGTATAGGCACCGTTATTATTACCACTAAAAAAACATAGTTTATCATTAACCACAGATACAGATGGCGCATAAACATCAAGCGGCAGGCCCTCGGGCTTTACAAATTTCCAGTTAACCAGATCGGCAGAAAACCAATACCCTTTTTGTTTTGATGCAAAAAGCCAATACCTGTTTTTGTACAGCACAATTGAAGGGTCGGCTGCTTCCCTGCGTGTAACCCCATCGCCCTGGAAATTATAAGGCAGGTTTATTGGGTTACAAAAAGTTTTAGCCGATGCTTTATGAGTTTGACCAAACGCACAAATGTTAACCATGCAGGCAAACGCAATAGCAATTAACGGGTAAGCCTTTGAGACTTTACCCGTTTTGCTGATCGGTTTTTGATATAAGGTACAGGTATTCATTTCTGCTTAATGTTTTATAACCGGTGGTGGTATACTATCATGGAACGGCACCTGTTTGCGCAACATTTTACCAGCATAACCCGTGAGGAATAAATAATAATCATTGGGAATATCATCCTCAATATGTACAAAGCTGCTTAAGCCAACAGGAGGATTCTTTGATGTTTTAAGTATAGCCGTGCCTTCATCCACTTCATCAAACATGGCTATGTACAACATTGTTGCACCACCCTTTATTGCACCTGTAATTTGGTCCCAATAAAAATGGCCCCTATTGCGTGGGATTTGGTTTTGCGGGCTTCGCGGATTCATATTATGCCAGCTAAAGCCGGGGAATACGGTCGGCACATATTCAAGTTTGTTGGCTTTGCACCAAGCTATGTCATCAACAATGCGGCTTTGAAACCTGGGGTAGGCTGTTTCATCAAATCTGCCCACAAACCAGGGATGTATAATATCAACCTTACGTAACACATCATGCAGGTGAGGGTCTTTTTCTGTATCGCTTCCGAAATCACGCCAGTAAGTTGGCACTCCAAGCAAAATTGAACAGCCACCGTAAACCGGGTCGTTCTTTAAAAAATCAATAATTCTCTCGATCTCAGGCAGACCATATTTTCGCCCGTCATTAAATCCTACACCCCATACGGCAACCAGTGGTTTGCCATTGTGGTATAAATAGGTTTGTTTGTTGCCCTGTGAGGTAAGTTTCATACTATCAACAAGATGCTTCCAATCTTTAATAACAAGAGAATCGCCACCAGCCTGCATGCCGGAAAGATCATACATCAAAGCAATTGCACGATGGTATTTTTGGGAAGACCTGAGTGCGTTGCCTAAAACAACATCATTATGGGCCTTACCCCGTCCGCCTTTAACATCGCCTATAAATCGTTGCACAAATACACCATCAACTCCGTATTGCTGCATCCATTTAAAATGCAGATCGGTAGAAGAGGCATCATGTGAACTGTACAGATAAGCATTACTGCCATCGGCGAGTTTAAATGACGTTTTATAGGTTTTTTTGTACTCACTTACATCGGGCCAAAGATCAACGTTGGTACTGCCCGGCTCAAACTTCCCATGCGAGTTATAATGGTTCCATCCACGGCCCGCACCATCTTCGGGTGCGTTGAACCATCCCTGGTAGCCCGCCATCACCAGGCCCTTATAACTTTTAAATGAGGAAGTTTTACTATGAAGGCTTTGACTGTATGCGATAGTGCATACCAACAGCATAAGTATGGTTAACAGTTGTTTTTTCATTACAATAAATTATCAGGTTAATGTTTTAAATACCCCAGGTTTTATTTGGTTTAGGCCCCATCTGCAGTTCAAGCACGCCACCGGACGTAAGCTGTTGATGTGTAAACCAGGGTTTATTTAAAGGCTGACCATTAAACTTTGCACTTTGGATATACTTATTTATTATTGAGCAATTATTGGCCACCAATTTAAATTGTTTGCCATTTGGCAGATTGATAACCACCTTGCTAAATACCGGACTGCCTATGGTATAAACGGGCTTTCCGGGTGTTACCGGGTAAAAACCCATGGATGAGAACACGACAAAGGCGGACATGCCACCCCCATCCTCATCGCCGGGGATCCCGAAAATATTGTCTTTATACCATACATCCAGTAAAAACCTCACACGTTTCTGTGTTTTCCATGGTGCACCGACATAATTGTACAAGTAAGGAATATGAAAACTTGGCTCGTTACCCATCGAATACTGGCCTACCAGCCCTGTTGCATCGGGGAATTTTGCCCAGAACTCATACTTACTGCGGCCCAGATCTTCGCGGAACAGACGATCGAGCTTATCCTCGAATTTATTGGCGCCGCCCATCAAGTCTATTAGTCCGTTAATATCATGCTGCACTTGCCACAGGTATGTCCAGCCGTTATTTTCGTCGTAGTAATCACGTCCGCCCATGCCACCATCAAATTTAGGATCGATGGGAATCCATTTACCGCTTGAATCCCTTGGTAAAAACATTTTTTCTTCAGGGTTCCATAAGTTTTTATAATTGGACGCCCGCTTGTTAAATATTTCCTGATCGTTTGTTTTCCCTAACTCTGAAGCCAACTGACCAACCGCCCAATCATCATAACTGCCGCCAAGCGTTACCGCTACAGCCTGCCGTTTTTCAAAGGAATGTACCAGGCTTACTGTCTCTTTCTCGCCTTTGGCAAGAGCGGGGAAATAACCTTTGGCATAATAAAAATCATCCAAACTACATTTAGGCCCATTTTCCCAGGGCAGCATGGTAGCCTGTGTGGCATTTTTAAAAATACCCTCATATGCTTTTTTCACATTAAAACCTCTTATCCCTTTGCGGTAATCATCCAAAAACATAACGGTTGAGTGAAAACCATTCATACAAGGATTGTCGCCAAACAAAACCGGAAATGTGGGCATCCAGCCGCTTTGTTCATACATGTTTACGTATGAGTTTAGCATATCAGATTCCATAGCCGGATTCAATATCGCTCTTAATGGATGCAGGGCCAGGTAGGTATCCCAAACCCAATCATCCACATAAAAAGGTCTGTTGGCAGCATGTATCTTTTTATCATATCCGCTATAATAATGCCCGCCTTCGGCTATGTTTACCATGCGCTCATTACAACGATATAAAGCGGTATAAAATGAGCGTTTTTGTGCCTGGGTACCACCTTCAACCTGTATCTGGTTCACTACTTTAGCCCAGGCGCTTTTACCGGCTTTTACTAAACTATTAAATTTCACACCCGTAAACTCTTCCTTAAAGTTCGCTTTTGCCTGTTCGGCACTTATATAGGATATAGCATACTTAAACTCGATGGTATCCGGCGAATTAGCCGCAAAGCTGATCCATGATTTTGCACTTACGCCCTCAACAGATGCATCCTGCGATAATTGTCCATTTTTAATAACTCCGGCTATACCCTTTGCATTAAACAAACCATAAACATATATCTTGATATCACCGTGATAGGTCTCCATCCCGGCCACCTCATTCCCTCCTGAAAAGTTCCATGAGGCATTACCATTGTTGAAAACATTAAAAAGAATGCTTTTTACAACTGTTTTTTTCGGAAACCCAAAACGGTATGCTCCAACTTTTTTGCCAGGGGCAAATTCAACGGTAATGTCTTTATCTATCAGATAGGTTGAATAATACCAGGGATGAATGATTTCCAAATCGTGATCATAAGACATTCGTTTATCCCATGAGGCAGCAGTTAAAGTATTATCATCCGGCTTTATGGAAAAAACCTCACCTAACCGGTGCGAAACCATATTGAGTGGAAAACTCGTGATCTGATCGTCAATATAATTCCCCCGTATGGGATACATCCTGATCATTTGATTTGGCAAATGCATAGTTGGCCGGGTAGGCTCTAATAGCTGCCCTACATTGCCTATACGCGGATCGATATACTTGAGGGCGCCATCGTCCTTAATTTGTGCATGCGATGCACTTATACCGATAAAACACAAAATAGCTGATAATAACGCCAGCTTCATTAGCCGGACGACAGGGATAAAGATTGGTTGCAAATTCATACAGTACTACAATTTTTTTTGCTTAAAAAAACCGATGGCAATAATATCATTACCGGTGTAGTTATTTTAAACATGGATTCTTATAAAAGGTTATAATATCCAAATTTGCCCCGATGGCTTAATTAATTATTAAAAATTGATTAATTGAGAAAATAAAAAGGTTTGTAACTGTTTTGTTATTCTATTATAGAATGGAAATCGCGTTCAAAGGCCTCACCATATATTATCTTATACTCTTTGTTGAAGTTTTCAAAGGTATTTTTTGCCAGCGAATGTTTGCCAAGGTGAGACAATGCTTTGCACTTTAATATCATGGCTTCTTCATTCACGGGGTCAAAATAAGAGATATCATTGGCCAGCTTAATCAAAAATTCAGGGTCATCGGCTATTTTAATGGAGTTGGCAAATTGTATGTATGAGTCAATTATCTCATTTGATACTTCAGATTTAAAGGCATCGAGCCATTCATATTCAATGTTAGATAAAAAATTACCTCTTTGTGTAATTTGCGTGAACTGAATTATTTTTTCCTTGTTTAATTTGTTTTTGTTCGATACGATGGTTAAATAGCTACGATAATCTACAAAGATCTCGTTATAGTCAATCTCAATTTTCCAGTAGCCGGTATCTTTTGACAAATGACACGGTCCCATTTTATCAAGCAGCGATTTTAGCTTGGCTATATTTACCGACCGGTTATTACGGGCGCTTTTTTCTGATTTATCAAACCAAAGTATCTCATTTAGCTTCTCTGAGCTTACTCCCCTTCCCAGTTTTACAGAATAAAGCAAAATAACCAGGAAAAGCTCCTTCAGCAATGGCGTAAAATATTTGGTTATCTCGTTGCCGTCAGGGGTAAAAAGCTGCAGATCGCCAAATAAAAATATAGCCTTTGTATTACGGGTTAACCTGGCATCGATTACCGGGCCCGACGCCAAAGTACCTTCGTCTACAGGATGGATAAAAGTAGCTACGGCTACTGGTTCAAGAGCCGGTTGCTGATCTGCTTTCTTTTTGCGGTATACTATTAATAATACAACCATGGCAATCCCCGCAACACCAATGGATATTATCCATATCCGGTAATTAAAAGGTTCCACCGGTAATATGTTTTCTTCAAGTGGTTCTGGTGGACTTAACAGTGAATAAATTTTAATCCTGGTCTGGTCGTTTTCTTTAAAGGTGGTTATAGTTAAAAACTTGTTACTGCGTGGGCAATAATATAAATCAGCAAAGGAATGAATATCATGGAAAAGATAAGGAATGGTATCACCTACTAATTGATAGGTTGGTTTATCTAACGAGCCAAGCAATAGCTGGAGGTTGGAGTTATACTTATGTTGCGGAAAAATAAGGCCATAATAGGTTTTCGCTTTGGAGTTTATGACCAGCGAATTGGCAAATACGAAATCCTCTTTTTTAACTGCGATATCAAACAGCTTTTTGAATGTCCTATCATTTACCGTAAAACGCATCATATCGTACAGGTTCCTTGGATTGACGATCTGTTGACCCGAAGCGCTGCCATAACCGCCCAAAACGTAGGCAGTATCGCCTGTTGCATTTGTGCCCAGCCCTGCCATATAACGCGGGGTAAATGTATCGCCTTTAACTTTAATGGTTTGCCATTTGCGCGTGTTAATATTATACTGCTTAACAGTGTCTTTATAACTTAGCTGACCATAACCGCCAATAGTATACAATGAACTGTCTGTTTTTGAAAAAAACTTATTTAAATGCCCATTATCGGTCGCTAAAGGAAGGTTTTTAAGATTTCTATCCCATTTCTGATCCCTGACATTATAAAAAGCAACTGCCTTTTGGTCGACAAAGAGATAATATATTCCTTTGTTACCAAATATAGCCTGATCTCCCGGAACCAACATCTGCCGACCTGATTTGTAAGCATTGCTCCTGAACCGCGGCATTTTACCTACAGAATAAGATATTAACGAATCAGCGGTAATAATATAAACTGTTTCAGAGTCCTGGTCAAAGGCGAGGCTAGCAGTGCCGGCAACTGTAAACTCCTTTTCCATTTGCCAGTTGCGGTGACGGGCCTTTATCCATAACGGATTAATTACCTTTCCATTATTCTGGCTGATTATTTCCCCGGCAATATTTCCGTTACTTTCGTTAAGTGGCCACCACGACAATAAGTTATTATTTTGCGAGATTTTTACATCCCTCAACTTAAAAGGCGGGAGATCGGTTGTTTGAAATTGGCCGTATGAATTTGCTCCAAAAAGCATTTTGTAGTTAGTTCCCGGCTGTAAATGAAGCCCTGATTCGCTATATGATGCCCCTCCCGAAAAAACGGTTATCTTATCATTTTTATAATCAATATTAATCCGCAGTTTATTCCAGCGATCATATAACAGCTTATCATCTATATTGAATGATATTTTTGAAAGTCGTTCACCAATAATGATCTTAAAATGCCTGGTATTAGCCTGGTTATCATAGATGAGATCGATATTTTGCTTGTTGTCCCCTACGAACCTAAGAATATAACCAAAGTATATTTCGTGGTTAGGTATAAAAGAAATATCAAAGGAAATATCAATGTTATCTTTAGGGGATGTGTTATTAAGACTCAGATCCAGGGTTGTACGCTTATCCTGTACTACCTCATGGCTATAAAAACCCAATCCGTACGACTGACCGCGCACAGGTACTGTGAATAGTATGTTTAAAAAAACAATTGCAATTATTCCCGGTAAAAAAAATCTCATTTTGATCAGTACACAATAAGCATCAGCACTTAAGGACCCTTAGTAATTATAATAAAGTCAAAAACATTCTGCGTATTTTGATGGCGGTCATGGCTAAATTACAATAATACAGTTTACATTTCAAAAATGTTACATTAAATAAAGCAACAATGCGATTAATACGAGCTAAAGCAACCGGTATAAATTTAACAAATACCAATACCAATTTACCACCAATTTCATTTATTACCCGGCAACTGCAGCCCTGTTGCCGTTAAGTATTCCGGATCAAGATGCAAGTTCAGTCAAAATGATGACAAAATTCAAAATTTGAGCATAAACAAAAAAACTGTTTAAATAATTGAAATTAAGCAGTTTATGTAATAATTTGTTTTAAAACTTGTTGATTTTGGCAATTCACTTGCCGATACAGAAAGTGAAACCCTATTGACAATCAATTTCTTACGTGTTTTGAGGTACAAAATCGGTACAAAAAATAAGATAATCATAAATATTTGAAAATCAAAGTGTTGAAACAATATTTTTGACTTTTTGTCCCGGAAAATAAACTATGCTGATTATCAGTTCTTTACGTAAGAATGAGGTACAAAAAGTTGAAAAATATCATCAAAAGATATTTTGTTCAAATGTCCATTTCCCATCGCAGGTGATCTTGTAAATCTCACGAAAAGGCGCTTCCGCTCGTCCCTGCCCGGAAATGGGGTTTCTAATTTGTAC
>JAQBOK010000162.1 GCA_028288085.1 Mucilaginibacter sp. | reverse complement strand
AATACGTTTTGCAGACAGGCTTCGGGTTTCAGGTTGATATCAAAATCGCCGCTTAACACATCCCACATTATAATATTAAGGCCAGGTTTAGCTTGATTTAACAGCTTTATCTGCGATTTTTTGATGCGTCCATAGGGCGGCCGAAAGAGGCTGGCATGCAGCAATTCATCAGCAATTAAAAAGTTATCCAGGTAGGTATTATCGTCTGTTTTCCAACCTTTAAGGTGGTTATAGGTATGATTTCCAATACTGTGACCATCGTTTTTTACTTGTTCAAAAATATCAGGGTGTTTACTTACGTTATCGCCTATGCAAAAAAAAGTAGCCTTCGCTTTGTACTGTTTTAAAATATTTAAAACAAACGGTGTAACAATAGGTATAGGCCCGTCGTCAAAAGTGAGATAAATGCAATGGCTTTCACTACTTTTATTCCATATTAACTTTGGATAAAGTTTCTTGAGCAACCAGGGCGTTTTAGATAAATACATATTCAAATTAAGAGTAAAAATGTTTCATCTTATCATAAATAAAAAGCAATCTTGCAATGTAGTCAACTCTTGCTTAACATTGTACAGCCAAACCTTATGAAACAAACCATATCAATCCCTGCAAAAGTAACCATCGCTTGCTTTATATTTCTTTCGGCCCTAAGCTTTACAGCAAATGCCCAGCAAGTCATAAGTCTTCAAAAAGCCGTTGAACTCACTTTAGCAAATAATCTAACCATTAAACAGGCGCAATTTACAGAGGCTTTAGCTACTGAGGATGTAAAACAAAGTCAATACAACCTATTGCCCAATTTAACCGCTAATCCGCAAGGAGGTTATTACTTTGGCAAAAGCCAGATAGCAGGCGCGTTTGCTTATGCTTCATCAACCCTTAATATTAATGGTACTGCCCAAATGCAGGTAACCATATTCCAGGGGGGCCAGTTGCGTAATCAGATATTACAAAACCGCTTGTTGCTTGATGTAGATAAGACTGCTACAGCTAAAGTTAAGAATGACCTGCTTTTGAACGTAGTTACCGACTATTTGACCATACTTACGGATCAGGACCTGGTTATTGCTGCCAAGCAACAAATAGACCTGGCAAAAATTACTTTAGATAGGGCCCAGAAGAATTTTGACCAGGGCAATGCCACACTGGCTGATCTTTCGCAGGCTAAAGCACAGGTATCAACCGCAGAACTTAATTTAACGAATGCCCAAAACCAGGTTGATCTGGCTATCCTGATCCTGAAACAATACATGGAAATGGATCCTAAAAATGATATAGCCGTTGAAAAACCAGATATCAGTAAACTAACTGATATAAAAACCATTTATGATGCCAGTGATGTAATCAGAACTGCTTTAAGTGTAAACCCGGATATACGCCTTGCCGAAACACAACAAAAAACTTATGCTCAGGCCATCAAAATTGCTAAAGGCAGTTACTATCCAAGTTTAGTATTATTTGGCGGCATTGGTTCCAGCTATTCTAACGCGGCACAAACTGTAACAGGCGCAACTGTAAACGGTACTACACAGGTTGGAACAGTTACCGGAACAGGGCAAATAGTAACTACGCCAACCATAACGCCTATACTGTCGCCAATATCATTTGGCAGCCAGATCAACAGCAACTTTAACCAATCAGTAGGAGTTAGTTTACAAATACCTATTTTTAATCATTTTACGGCACGCACTTCGGTACGCAAAGCAAAATTAAACTACGAGTATGCTGAGTTAACTACGCAGCTTGCTAAAAACAACCTGAGCAAAACCATTATACAGGCGGTACTTGATCTTCAGGCAGCCGATAAGAGCTATCAATCGGCATTACAAACATACCAGTCAAACAAAGAAGCCCTTAATGTTACCAAACAACGCTACGACGCCGGTTTTGTAAATACACTTGATTATAACACAGCGATCACCAACTACAACAAATCGCAAAATGACATGATAGAGGCAAGATACCAGATGATATTCAGAAGCAAGGTGATTGACTATTACGTTGGAAATCCTATAACATTATAGGCTATTAAGAAATTGATCATTAAGTTGTTAGATATTAGAATTTAAAAATTAGAAATTATAAAAATGGGAAAGACTACTAAATATATTTTAATAACGCTTGGCGCTATTGTTGTTTTATTCATTATAGCTAAAGCCACCGGCTTAGTTGGCAAGCCGCCCAAAACACAGATCGCTACGGAAAAGGTATCTACACGCACTATCAATGAAACCGTATCGGCCAGTGGAAAGATCAAGGCACATGTTGAAGTAAAAATAAGCCCGGAGGTGTCAGGCGAAGTGGTTGAATTGCCTATTAAGGAAGGCGACGTGGTTAAAAAAGGCCAGTTGCTTTGCCGTATCAGGCCTGATATATTAAAATCAGATTTTGATCGTGCTGTAGCATCTTATAACTCGCAAAAAGCAAGCGTAGGCAATTCTGGCCAGATGTTGAAACAAGCAGAAGCTACTTTTAACAACCAGGAATCAATTTATAAACGCGATAAGATTTTGTTTGATAATAAAGTATTAACTGCCGCTGAATTTGATGCTGCAAAAGCAGGTTATGAAGGCGCTAAAGCTGCGCTTGAAGCTGCAAAACAAAATGTGATAGGCTCAAATTATGGCCTCGACCAAACTGCTGCGTCAGTTAAGGAAGCACAGGGCAACCTGGACAAGACAACTATTTATGCACCGGTTGATGGGGTAGTATCCAAATTATCTGTTCAAAAAGGCGAGCGTGTATTAGGAACCCAGCAATTTGCCGGTACCGAGATCATGACCATATCTGATCTGAACCAACTTGATGTGAATGTAGACGTGAACGAAAATGATATTAACCGTATCTCCCTTGGCGATTCGTCACAAATACAGGTTGATGCCTTTTTAGGTAAGGCTTTTACTGGTGTGGTAACAGAAATAGGCGGCGCTGCTAACGTGGTGGGTACTACTGCCGACCAGGTGACCAACTTTACCGTTAAAGTAAGGATAGACCCAAAATCGTATATCGCTCTGCTTAAAAAGACAGCTACTAACCCTTCACCATTTCGTCCGGGATTAACGGCTACTGTTGATATTCAAACCAACTATACCAAGGCGCTTTCTGTACCTATACAGTCTGTAACCACCCGTGATGAACAAAAGGCGGCCAGTACCGATCCTCAAAAACAGGATGATGACAGTAATAAAAACAAAATTACCGCCCCTTCAAAAGAATATGTGTTTGTTTACAACGGTGGAAAAGTAAAACAGGTTTTAGTTACAACGGGCATACAGGATGATAGTTATATCCAGGTACTTTCGGGCTTAAAAACTGGTGACGAGGTGGTTTCGGCCCCTTATACTGCCATATCAAAGACTTTGAGTGATAAAATGGAAGTGGAGAAAGTAGATAAATCCAAACTATTTACCGCAGATACCAAGAATTAATGAGTTGATGTATTGATCTAAGGACCATACATTTATAAGAAAAATAAAGGTTTGTGCATTTTGCATGAGCCTTTTTTGTTTTGGCTATGTGCTAAAATTAATTACACATCTGCATATTTGCACATCTGCATATTAAATTCGCACATTTGCACATAGAATATACATGTACAAGCAAAAAAATAAGATCTTAATTGTAGGCGGTGGCAGCTGGGCTACTGCAAATATTAAAATGCTTAGTGATAATACTACCGAAAAAGAGATTTTTTGGTGGATGCGCAATACCCAGGCTGTTGAGCATATTCAAAAATTCGGGCATAACCCCAACTATCTGAGTTCGGTGGAGGTCAAATTACCTGCTCAGAATATTTCAACAGACTTAAAATCATTGATCAGTAAGGTTGATATTGTATTACTTAATGTTCCGGCTGCATTTTTGAAGGAGGCGCTTAAAGGTATTACCCCTGTTGATTTGGAAGGCAAATTTGTGATATCAGCCATAAAGGGCATAGTGCCTGATGAAAACCTGATCATTGGCGAATTTTTAAACCAGCGGTATGTTGTGCCTTTTGATCATTTTATGGTAATCAGCGGGCCATGCCACGCGGAAGAGGTTGCGCTCGAAAAGTTATCATACCTTACCATAGCATCCCGCGATACCGAATTAGCTGCTGAATTTGCAGGAATGCTCAGCACGCGTTATATTAATACCATCATTTCTGATGATATTTATGGTACTGAATATGCCGCCGTGTTAAAAAATATTTATGCCATAGCCAGCGGTATTTGCCACGGTGTGGGTTATGGTGATAATTTCCAATCGGTTTTAATATCAAATGCCATACGCGAACTGGAGCGTTTTGTAGATGCCGTGCACCCAATTGATCGTGATATTAAGGAGTCGGCCTACCTGGGCGATCTTCTGGTGACTGCCTATTCACAATTCAGTCGCAACCGCACATTCGGCAATATGATAGGCAAGGGCTATACAGTAACATCGGCACAATTAGAAATGAATATGATTGCCGAAGGTTACTATGCAGTAAATTGCCTTCACCAAATAAATAAACAGCATAAGGTTTTTATGCCTATTTGCAGCGCTGTATACGCTATTTTATACGAGAAACGCAACCCGGCAACCGAAATGAAACATTTAGCAGAACAATTGAGTTAATAGAATTACTATTTACTTAATTCAAAAACCAATGAAAACGATCTTTAAGACCGCGCTTTTTGCCACGGCATTGTTTGCAGCTGCACAAACTCAAGCACAAACACACAAGGATACCACCATGGGCCAGAAAGTTGGTCACACGGCAAAAAAAGTAGGCAACAAAACATCCGAATTGGCAGCGAAAGGTGCATCGGGTGTGGTAGATAAAAAATACGAAGATAAATGCGGCCCTCACGGTGAAACCGTTTATATTAACGAACACTCACATTATTATTACATCAGCAAAAAGGGGCATCGGGTTTACCTCAAAAAATCCCAGTTGATGGATAAAAAAATGTAATTTTAAATTACAAAATCAAGGCGCTCCGTAATTTAGGGGCGCCATATTATTTATCATGACAAAATACTCTTCAATACCTACAGGCGGGCGGGTGGGTTTGTTGTTTATAGTGTTTGCTGCTGTTTTATTAGCAGTAGCATGTTCTGATACCCATAAAGGTAAGCTGCAAGGTAACTGGAAGTCTAGAAATGGCGAAACACAGCTTAAAATAAGTGACAAGAAGTTTGCCCTGGATAGCGACCAATCCGTTGCAGAAGACTATTTTGTGAAGGGCGATACCATATTCACTTCTTTTGAAGGCAACCAGCCTTACTCCAAATTTATAGTACAAAAGTTGGACGATCATCATTTAAAACTACTGTCGCCAGACTCATTAGTGATAGATTTTACCCGTTAAAAAAACAACCCCGATACCATTAATGATATCGGGGTGTTAACTAAACTAAACTTAAACTAATATTTTATAATGATCAGAGATTTGATGGGCAATATGCCCAATCAGAGCTCCAAGGTCACTAATTAACTAACTTAAAATCTTTTACGGCGTTCTCCGCCACCAGTACGGTCTTCACGGCGTTTGCCAGAGAAGTCGCGGAAACCACCACCACCAGCGTTACCACCTGTGCGTTCCCTATTGCCACCTTCGCGTCTAAAACCACCTTCTCTCCTTTCGCCACCACCAGAGTAATTACCTCCTTCGCGCCTTCTTGGAGTTGAACTGCCTTCTCTTCTTTCGCTGCTACCTTCGCCTGATATTTCAATTCTTACCTCACGGCCCTGGAAATCGGCTCCTTTAAAGCCTTCCTGTACTTTACCAACTTCATCATTAGGTACTTCAAAAAATGAATAAACACCTTTAACATCTATTTTACCAACAGTGCGGCCGCTTATTTTTGAAGTATTGCAGATGTAACCCAAAAGATCACCGCGGCTAAATCCATCAACTGAACCTAAATTGATAAACAAACGGGTGAATTCAGATTTCATTCCTGAATTGCTGGAACGATCACCTGTACCATCACTGCGACGGCTTTCATCAGCCGGGGCATTCAGATCAGGGGCATTTTTGTAATAATCCAAAAAGCGGTTAAACTCTAATGAAGCAAAACGTTTGATAATATCTTCCTTGCTCATATCCTTGAATTCATCCATGATACGAGAGGTATATTGCTCTATTTGCTGTTCGTTTACCTCAACATTGTGTACTTTGTGTACCAATGCAAATAGTTGCTTTTCAACCACATCAAAACCGGTAGGTATCTCCATTTTCACAAAGCGTTTACCTAAGGTTTTTTCGATCTGGCGAATTTTGCCTAATTCTTTACCATTGATAATAGAGATAGAAACCCCGGTTTTGCCGGCGCGAGCCGTACGGCCGCTTCGGTGGGTATAGTTCTCTATTTCATCAGGCAATGAATAATTAATAACGTGTGTAACATCATTAACGTCAATACCACGTGCAGCTACATCAGTAGCTATAAGCAATTGCAGGCTGCGCTCGCGGTAGCGTTTCATTACCTTATCGCGTTGTTGCTGCGATAGGTCGCCGTGAAGCGAATCAGCGTTATAGCCATCTTTAATTAAGGATTCGGCAATTTCCTGTGTTTCTATTTTGGTACGGCAAAATACTATACCAAAAATTTCTGGGTTAAAATCTACAATACGCTTAAAAGCGGCGTATTTATCACGTGCACGAATGATGTAATACTCGTGTTCAATATTTTCGTTCCCTGTATTTTTTGTGCCCATAGTAAGCTCAAAGGGATCGGTCATATATTTTTTCGCGATCCTTCTTACTTCAGAAGGCATAGTGGCCGAGAACAGCCATGTTTTTTTCTCTTCCGGTGTGGTAGATAAGATACTGTCAATGTCTTCCTGAAAGCCCATGTTGAGCATTTCATCAGCCTCATCCAATACCACAAATTTCACCTTGCTAAAATCAATCGCTTTGCGGTTAATAATATCAAGCATACGACCCGGTGTGGCAACAACAATTTGCACACCACGTCTTATTTCACGTAATTGGTCTGAAATACTTGCACCACCATAAACGGCTACAACGTGTACGCTGCGCATATTTTTGGCATAGTTTTTCAGATCATTAGTGATCTGTAAACAAAGTTCGCGAGTTGGGCATAAAATAAGTGCCTGCGGATGATTTTCTTCGAAATCAAGTAGTTCTAATAACGGCAGTCCAAAAGCAGCTGTTTTACCGGTCCCGGTTTGGGCTAATCCGACAAAATCGTTGCTGCCTGTTAACAATACCGGAATTGACTGTTCCTGGATTGGTGTAGGATTTTCAAATCCTAACTCAGAGATGGCATTAACAATATCATGACGGATTCCCAG
>JAQBOK010000145.1 GCA_028288085.1 Mucilaginibacter sp. | reverse complement strand
GAATCTCACACCTGGGACCCTGAGGGTTTATTGGGCACTATTCCTGCTGTAGCAACCGGACTTTTCGGTATCCGTTTGGGAGCCTGGCTGAAACGCAAAGACCGTGAGGATAGTGTTAAAGTTGCCTGGATGTTTACTTATGGCGTTATTTCGGTAATCCTCGCTTTGTTTTGGGACTTGTTTTTCCCTATCAACAAAGCATTATGGACAAGCTCGTTTGTTTTGTATACCGGCGGGCTGGCTACCATAGGGCTTTCACTGAGTTATTGGTGGATCGATGTGCAAGGGCATAAAAAATTTACTGCGCCAATTGTGGCATTCGGGGCAAATGCCATTACAGCTTATATATTAGCCGATTTTATACCTCATTATTTGGGTTTGATAAAAGAGGACGCTAAAGGCAATCCATTTTATCATGCATTTTTTATGTCTTATTTTTCGCCTGTAAATGCTTCACTTGCAAGCGCTATATTTATTGTTTTATCAATTTGGGTGGTGATGTGGGCATTATATAAAGGGCGGATTATCATTAAAGTATAAAATACTTTGAAACTGAAATATTCGTTTGCACCTTAGCAATAAATCTTTAAACAATTCTATGAATCTCAATAGAAAACTATCTTTAATTGCCCTAGCATTATTTGTTACGGTAAATTTTTCTTTTGCCCAGCTCAAGAAAAAACCTGTACCATCGCCAAAAGAAAAGCCTGTTGCGCCAGCGACCCAACTTAGAGACAATTTATTACCAGTTGATCCAAACGTGATTATTGGGAAACTGCCCAACGGTTTAACTTATTATATCCGAAAAAATGTTGAGCCAAAAAACAGGGCCGAATTATACCTGGTAAACAAAGCAGGGTCGGTATTAGAAACAGATGCTCAACAAGGCCTTGCCCACTTTACGGAGCATATGGCATTTAATGGCACCCGTGATTTCCCAAAGAACGAGTTGGTAAATTATCTTCAAAAATCGGGTGTAAAGTTTGGCGCAGACCTGAATGCTTATACTTCGTTTGATGAAACAGTTTACCAGTTGCCATTGCCAACTGATAGCGTTAAAACATTTGAAAAAGGTTTTGATATACTGGCGGACTGGGCAGGGAACGTGACTTTTGATCCAAAAGAGATTGATTCTGAACGCGGGGTAGTTTTGGAAGAAGAGCGCCTTCGTGGTAAAAATGCACAAGAGCGCCTGCAGCAACAGATATTGCCGGTATTGTTGAACAACTCAAGATACGCCATACGTTTGCCAATAGGTAAAGAAGATATTTTAAAAACCTTTAAGCCTGAAACCATCAAAAGTTTTTATCATGATTGGTACCGGCCAGACTTACAGGCGGTGATTGCAGTAGGTGATTTTGATCCAAAGCGGGTAGAGCAATTAATAAAAGATAACTTCTCGGATTTGAAAGGCCCGGCGAAT
Source organism: Mucilaginibacter sp. (assembly GCA_028288085.1). Classification (GTDB taxonomy): domain Bacteria; phylum Bacteroidota; class Bacteroidia; order Sphingobacteriales; family Sphingobacteriaceae; genus Mucilaginibacter. Next base: position 12,730 of record JAQBOK010000145.1, on the reverse strand, counting down.
GAAAAGCCGCGTACAAAATATAATGTTCCTGCCAGTGCGGGCACCTCAGTTAAAATAGCTACCGACAAAGAATTCCCTTATACATTGGCCGAGATTGTTGTAAAACACCCCGGAACAAAAGTGCGCACCAAAGCCGACTATATAGAGAGCTTGCGTGTAGAGTTGTTTAACCAAATGCTAAACGCCCGTTTAAATGAGCTTACACAAAAAGCCAACCCTCCATTTTTATTTGGCAGGGCAAGTTATGGCAGCTTTATTGGTAACCAGGACGCTTTTACCTCTATCGCAGTAGCTAAATCGGGAGAGCTTGAAAAAGCATTAAAAGCGGTTGTGGCAGAAACGGAGCGCGCCAAAAAATTTGGTTTTACCCAAACGGAACTTGACCGTGCTAAGCAGGATGCGTTGACGCAAATAGAAAATGCCTATAATGAACGCGATAAAACCAAATCGGTAAATTTTGTGCGTGAGTATCAGCAAAACTTTTTGCAGGGCGAAGCCATCCCGGGTATTGAGTTTGAATATAACTTCCAAAAGGAAAACATAGGAAAAATCAAACTAGGCGAGATCAACGCCCTGGCCGGCAAATATATCAGTGATCAAAATCGTGCGGTAATTGTGGAAGCGCCTGAAAAGGAGAAAGACAAACTGCCAGCTGAAAAAACTTTATTAGCTTGGATTAGTACTGCAGGTAAAGGTGTAACCGCTTATGTAGATGAAGTTAGTACCAAGCCCTTACTGGCAAAAGAGCCAACAGGAAGCAAAATTACATCAGAGCAAAAAGATGAGGCCATTGGCACCACCACACTAACTTTGGGTAATGGCGTAAAAGTGATATTAAAGCCCACTACATTTAAGAACGACGAGGTACTAATCAGTAGCTATCATTTTGGTGGCACATCGCTTGCCAGCAATGAGGATTTCACCTCTGCCAACATGGCTGCCGGAGTAATAGGAAATAGTGGTTTAGGAGATTTTACGGAGATACAATTAGATAAAATGCTGAGCGGTAAAAATGTGAGCATTTCCCCTTATATTAATGAAACTACCGAAGGAGTTAATGGTAACGCATCTCCGAAGGATTTGGAAACGGCCCTTCAATTGGTGTATTTATACTATACCCAGCCCCGTAAGGATGCTGATATCTGGCAATCTAACATTTCGCAAACCAAAGCTGTATTAGTTAACCGCGGGCTTGATCCCGGAAGCGTGTTTCAGGATACTGTTGCAGCTACGTTAAGCGGTAATAATTTCCGCCGCATGGTGGTGACAATGGATCGATTGAATAGTGCGAACCTTGACAAAGCTTATAAATTTTACCAGGACAGGTTTGCAGATGCTAGTGGCTCTACATTTACTTTAGTAGGAAGCTTTGATGCCGAAAAGATAAAACCACTATTGGAAAAATATTTAGGCGGTTTGCCATCGGCCAACCGAAATGAAACCTATGAAAATTTGCATATCCATGCCCCTACCGGACAAATTACAAAGAATGTTTACAAAGGCATAGCTGACAAAAGCAGCGTGCAGATAGTATTTAGTGGAGAATACGAATATAATGATGAAAATAACCTACAGGTAGATGCGCTTAATGAAATATTAAACATAAAACTGATAGAGCGTTTGCGCGAAAAAGAGAGTGGTGTTTACTCGCCACGGGTACTTGCAAGCTATGTGAAATTACCAAACAGCCGGTATAACTTCACAGTGCTTTTTGGCTGTGCCCCTGCCAATGTGGATAAACTGATCAATGCAACAATGGAAGAAATAGAAAAGATCAGGCAGAATGGCCCTGAAGCTGTTGATATCCAAAAATTTGTTGCTGAAGAGAGCCGGTCTACCGAAGTGAAGTTAAAAGAGAATGCATTTTGGTCGGCACATTTGTCATCTGCTTCAGAAAACCAGGAAAACCCGGATGCGGTGCTTAATCATATCCATGACCTGAACAAGGTTACTGTGCAAAGCGTGAAAGATGCTGCCAATAAATACCTGAGCAGCGTTAACCTGATCAAACTGATATTGTTACCAGAAAAGAAATAACACAAGGCTCAGCCCGACCCCCTTTTCTAATGGAGTGGGTTTATTAATACTAGTCCTGCTATTACTGGCAGGACTTTTTTCGTGGCGAATACTGAAGTCGGGCCAGCCTTTAATTCAGTAAGAATATTTGATAGATTTGAATAAACCAAGCGCAGATCACAAATGAAAAAAATAAGGCAAATTATTACACAGATTAAAACAGATACAACTGCAACTTCGGATGAATTTAATGATATGCTTTGGCAGTTGATCTGTTATTCCCCTAAAATGCCTTTACGCTTGCTACAAGAGCAACTCCTGAATGATGCCGAAAAATTTAGCCTGAAAGTTAAGGATGAGCATTTTGCAAACATGGAGTTGATTTTTCAGGGTTTCAAATGGGGAAATGGGACAAGAAAAGTATTAATAACCCATGGCTGGGGATCAAAAGCAGCTGATTTTATCGACATCATTACTGCATTAAGAGAAATTGATAATTTAGAAATTATTGCCTTTGATGCACCGGGCAATGGAAGTTCAGAAGGGGAACTATCTAATCTTCTATTATATATCGCGGCAATTAAAGCCATAATTAAAGATTATGGTAAACCTGATATCTTAATCGGCCATTCGCTCGGAGCAATGGCAAATGTTATCGCCTTGAAAGAAATGATGATTACACCCTCATTATTAATAAGCCTGACCCCACTTATCCGCCTAAAAGAAAATTTTGAAGCCAGCATGAACGCCGTGGATATTCCGCAAATAACCCAAAACAGGTTTTTAAAAAGTTTTGAGGATAAGTTTGATATGCCTGCATCTCATTATAATTTAAACGATTGGTATTCGTTTGATGCACAGCTTAAGCATTGGCTGGCCTATGATGAAAATGACTTGATCTCAACTTACAATTACATTGAGGAATTTTTGAATAAATACCCTTTCATTATAAGTCAAAATTATGATGGTGTTGGGCACGAAAGAATATTAAAATCACCACAATTGATCAATGACTTGGTTGAATTAATAAACGTCAATATAAATTGATCTTATATCTGTTTCTAACTTATTGCAATTCCTATTGTATATTATTGGCATGATTACAATTGGACAGCAAATTATACGGCAATGGTATAAGCACAAGAACTGGCAGCAATTTCCTTTCCAGCAAGAGATGGAAGAGGCCTTTCTAAACGGTTACTCCGGCTTATTGAATGCCCCAACCGGCAGCGGGAAAACGTTTGCTTTGTTTTTGCCTTTCCTTGCTGATTATATCAATAAAAATCCAAAAACTTACCTCACGCAAAAAAACAATGGTTTGATGATGCTATGGATAACGCCCTTGCGCGCGCTAACCAATGATATTAAAAAAGCTATGCAAGAGGTATGCGATGATATTGGCTTGCCCTGGATAATAGCTACCCGCACCGGTGACACCCCTGCTGCCGAAAAGCAGGCCTTGAAAAAGAAACTACCCGAAGTGTTGCTAACTACTCCCGAAAGTCTGCACCTGATGCTGGCCCAAAAGGAATACCCCAAAATGTTTCAAAGCCTGGAGGTGGTAGTAATTGACGAGTGGCATGAGTTGTTGGGCACCAAACGGGGTGTACAGGTGGAGTTGGGATTGTCTAAGTTGAAGGTTTTGGGTGGCAACTCGCATGATAAGATCATGCAAAGCCAACCTCTTTCGCCAACCATTGCCTCACAACAGGCAACACACAACTCACAACTCAAAATATGGGGTATTAGTGCTACTATAGGCAATTTGGAACAGGCCGCGGATGTGTTACTGGGCAACGATTTTCCGCATGGTAAGATAAAAATGGTGCGTGCACACCTGGAAAAAAAACTAATTATTAAATCCGTTATTCCAGAAAACATTGAGAACTATTCGTGGGCCGGGCACATTGGTGTAAAACTTTTGCCTCAGGTAATGGAAATTGTGGCTAAAAGTAAAACCACGCTGATATTTACCAATACCCGTTCGCAGGCTGAAATATGGTATCACGCGATATTGGATAATTATCCGGAGTATGCCGGCATTATGGCCATGCATCACGGCTCGCTTGATAATGAATTGCGCAACTGGGTGGAGCAGGCGCTGCATGCCGAAGCCTTAAAAGTGGTGGTATGCACATCAAGCCTTGATCTTGGCGTGGATTTTCGGCCGGTGGATACCGTAATACAGGTTGGCAGCCCCAAAGGTGTTGCCCGCTTTATGCAGCGAGCCGGGCGCAGCGGGCATCACCCCGGGGCGGTATCAAGGGCGTATTTTGTGCCAACCCATTCGTTAGAATTATTGGAAGGAGCTGCTCTTAAACAGGGCATTAAGCAGGGCATTTTTGAAAGCCGCGATCCTATGCTTTTGACTATGGATGTATTGATACAGTTTATGGTTACCCTTGCAGTTTCGGAAGGTTTTAGGGCTGATGAATTATTTAAAGAAGTTAAAACCACCTACGCCTTTGCGGATCTCACCCATAATGAGTTTAATGAATTGCTTGACTTTGTAACGCATGGAGGCAGTGTGCTTGCCAAATATGACGAATTTTTGAAGGTAGAGATTGAAAATGGCGTTTATAAGGTAAACAACCGTCGTGTGGCTATGCGCCACCGCTTAAGTATTGGCACCATTACCAGTGATGTAAGCATACGTGTAAAATGGTTAAGCGGAAAAAGTTTAGGAACCATTGAAGAGTCTTTTGTTTCGAAATTAAAACCGGGAGATAACTTCTGGTTTGCAGGGCAAAGCCTGGAGTTTATCAGGATAAAAGAAATGAGTGCTTATGTAAGAAAATCCAAGGCAAAAAAAGGCCTTATTCCTAGCTGGATGGGTGGGCGTATGCCTTTATCGTCGCAGCTTTCGGCCGTTTTTAGGGATAAACTGGATGAGGTAGCACACGGAATAGAAGATGATGAAGAGGTGATAGCTCTTAAACCATTGTTTGATCTGCAGGCCCAGCTATCGCATTTGCCCGAAAGTCATGAGTTTTTAATCGAGTCGTTCAAATCGCGCGAGGGGCACCACCTGATATTTTACCCATTTGAGGGAAGACTGGTTCATGAAGGTATGGCTTCGCTGCTTGCTTACCGCCTTTCCAAAATAAAATCTTTTTCATTCTCAATAGCGATGAACGATTATGGTTTTGAATTGCTTACAGACGAGGATATACCCATAGAACTGGCATTGGAAGATGCAGGTTTCTTTTCGATAGATAACTTGCTGGATGATATTTTGCATAGCCTTAACGCTAATGAAATGGCCCGCAGGCGTTTTCGCGATATAGCACATATAGGTGGCCTTGTATTTACAGGATACCCTGGCCAACCGGTAAAAAACAGGCATTTGCAGGCATCCACATCTTTGCTTTTTGACGTATTCAGCGAATATGAACCTAACAACTTGCTGGTAAGACAAGCTTATAACGAGGCCCTTGCATTTCAGCTGGAGGAGTTCAGGCTGCGTTTAGCATTGCAACGTATAAGCAAACAAAACATTATTCTCAAGCAAATTGATCGTCCAACGCCCTTTGCTTTCCCTATTATGGTTGATAGCCTGGGGCGTGAAAGGCTAACTACTGAAACTATGGAAGAACGAATAGCAAAGATGGGGCGGCCATATGGTTTGGAAGGAATGAATAAGTTTGAAAATGTGGGAACTGTGAAGAAAGGGACCAGAAGGAAAAGAGGACTCTGATACTATGCGGGTGTAGCGATTTTCCTGTTAAAATAGCCCCCTTATAGGGCATAAAGCTTTTGATCCAATTAAGTTCCATGAAGAATAACAGGACTTTAAAGAAGCAATCACCACAAATTATAAGTAGTAAAAGGTGCAGCATTGCGTAGATAGCATTGCTTCACCTTTCAAAGGGGCTTAAGAATATTATTAATCAAATAACTTTTTACCTCTTACAATTACCGTTGCGATAATTAATACAATTGGTAAAACTGTAATGATAACTCCTACTGTTGTGTACGTATTCATGTTGGGTCCTGTTTAAAGTAAATAACGAGGCAAAAACCATGCCTCTGTATAAAAATAACCTCCAGAATAACTTATAGATATGTTTTAGACAAATTGGTTTAAAAAGCAGTATTAAAACGGGTATAATATTCCTCAATGCCAGATCAGGCTAAAATTTATGGGCAATAATTTTCCCTTTTTTAATCCGTTGTATACCAGCACTATATAACGAGCGATTTAAAGTATTTGGAGTTATTTTTTTAAGGCCTATCTATAAACGACCTGTTTAAAATAACAGCAAACTACTTAAACTTGTTTAAATTAATTGTAAGGTCTATAGACTTTTAACGACTATGTAAATGGAGCATAAATATAAAACAAAAAAAACATAACATTATGATAATGAACAGGAAAAAAATCAACATTGTGCTGTGTGTAATGTTGATAATAGCTTTAAATGCCTGCGGTCAATCCAAATCAAATAATAAAGTGCTTACAGCGAGTTCTGAAGATGCAAAAACATTCCCGGAAGCTAAATCCAACGCTTATTGGAAAAAGGTATTATCGGCTGAGACATATGAAATTATGGTTGAAAAAGGTACGGAAACACCTTTCAACAATCCTTACTGGAACAATCATGAAAAGGGAATTTATGTAAGCGCCGCCACTGGTAAACCCCTATTTAGTTCTGAAGCCAAATTCGAGTCGGGCACAGGTTGGCCAAGCTTTTTTCGGCCTATAGATCCAAAAGCAATTATGGTAGTAAAGGATAATTCTTTAGGTATGGAGCGTGATGAAGTAGTAGAACGCAGTACGGGCTTGCACCTGGGACACGTATTTGATGATGGACCAGCACCAACCGGTTTACGATATTGCCTGGATTCGTACGCGCTGAAGTTTATTAAGGCAAAATAAACATATACCATAAAACAAAAATTCCATCAAGCCCGCTTCTCCTTAAACCTTGTAAAAAAGATAAGTGCCAGCAGGCAAAGTGAAAAACCACAAACTCCATTTAATCGCAGGCCATAGTCATTGCCGGGATCTTTTCCATAAACGGTAAGGAAAGCAAATAAAGCGATACCCAGCGTTTGCCCCATTTTTACAAACAGGTACTTTACGGCGAAAAACATCCCTTCGCGGTTTCGCCGGTCTCTTTAGCATCATCCTGGGCAATTTCAGCTAATATGGCATTAGGCAAAATACCCAGTGCCGCCAACGGAAATGATGCGCCAAGAACCAGGACATAAACTTGTATATAGGCAGATATGTGGAATTTCCCTAGAAAATAGATCGCCACAAAAATGAGGCTAAGTAAACCAAATGAAAACAATACGAGCGGCTTCTTCCCAATCTTCTTAGAAAGGTAATTAACTAACGGATAAAAAAACAAAGAAAACACTACCATCGCTCCCATTAGCGCGCCCCCCATTGATTCTGGCAGCTTTAGCAATACCGTTACAAAATAAAGCAAACCGCTTGAGATGATACTCAAAGACATATAAAAGGAAAAATCAGAGATGAGATAGTATTTAAAATTTGAATTATTGAATGTTTTACGGATAGCAACAAAAATTGGCAGATGTGTAGGTTTACTGGTCGAATATTTCCTTTCATCGATAGCAAACACAGGTATCAGCATAACCAATCCGGCAAAAAAAGCCAGGGCCCAAATGGTGTATTGCACCGCGAAATCCCGGTTGGCAACCTGGAATACCCGTTGCACAATATCTGCATAGTTGTTTACAAGGGCGGCAATTATGATCCCAATAACAAAGCCGGCTTGCTGAAATGAGGATAGTTTAACCTTTTCGGCAGTACTATCAGCTAATTCTGGTAATAGCGCATTGTAGGGTATGATATAAGCTGTTACGCTCATAAAAAACAAGGTCATATTAACGGCCAGCCATGCTGCGTTGTTTCCGCTTTGCCGCATAACCAGTGGGTAAAATGTCAAACAGCAAAAAATGACTGCTGGTAAAATGGCCCATTTCATAAAGGGTATACGGCGGCCCCTGGGGTTTTGGCTTTTATCGCTTAAAGAGGCAATAAACGGATCAAACAATGCATCAACGAACCTGCCCGAAGCAGCAATGATCGATAAGATGTTAACCACTCCAAACAAAAGCAATTGGGGTACCAGCGGCACTAATCCGGCGTTTGATGGCGGAAGGTAAAAGTAGGGCAGCATTACGATAATCAGGTTCGTCATTATGCTCCAACCTATCATTCCGCAGGCATAAGCAAGCTGTTTACCTAATGTGAGTTTTGCAACAGGCATATGTTGCAAGATGCAAATATTTAGGTAAAAATCAGAAACAGGGCTATTTTAAATACTGATGTTCACGTTTTTTGAGCGTGAACACCGTGAACAAATATGAACGTACTGTAAATCAGATACTTAACACATCAAATCATTGAAATTCTACAATCCCGAATAATAATCATACCCCTGTTCTGCCCAATAATCGTGTGGTCGGGTGTTGCTGAAGGTAATACTTCCAATACGTTTTAGGTTTTTAATGCCATACTTAACCGGGATGATCAGCCTCAAAGGTTGCCCATATTTTCCGGGTAAAGGCTGCTCATTTACCTCGTAGGCTAAAAGCGTCTGCGGGTGCAGGGCGCTGGGCATATCAATCCCTACATAATACTGTTTATCAGGTGTTTCAAAGCCCACATAATCCAGTTTTGCTTCGTCATGCAGCTTAAAATGTTCAATAAAATCGGTAAATTTTACGCCGCCCCAATGTGATATCTGATCCCAGCCTTCTACACATTTAAAATCATAAACGATCTCTGTTTTTGGCAGGGCTCTCAACTCATCAAGTGTAATTTGTAAGACTTCTCCCGACTTTTTTTTCACCTGCAATTTCCATTTTTCGGGTGGCAGTTTTCCTTCCGAGCCAATATCCGTATTGTGCCGTACCACTTTGGCCGCCATTGATTTTGGATAAGTTTTTACCAGGTGATTTTCGCTGAAAGCCAATCTTCTGAAAAACAATTCCGTTTTATTCAAAGCGCGCCTTAAAGGTTTTCTAACGCCGCCGGTTATGCCTGCAGTTTCTTCAGGCGAATTATAAAGCCATTTCCAGCCACCATAAGTACCGGCAATAAATGCTCCAAAAACAGTAAATGATAAAAAATTGCGCCGTTTTATCTTTTGGTCAATGGTTAGTTCCTTTTTAGGCTTTTTCATCTTCATTGCTGGTTTGAATTACTGGTTTAGGTTTTTCATCTATCACTTCAAATCCAGATACAACCGATCTGAAATTGTTCCATCCTGCCAGTATCACCTGCACAATATGGATCACAAAAAACAAAACATAACCTATTGTCAAAACAAAATGCCATATCCGGGCAAGGTGATACCCCCCGCATAGCCAGGTAAGCCAATAAAACTGAACCGGTTTATAAATAGCCAGTCCGGTAATTACCGAACCAATACCCATCACAATGATAGCGGTGTAGGCAATGCGCTGGGCAGCATTATATTTATTTTGCGGCGGCGAGGTTTTACGGATGTGCAGATCATGAAGCAACACCAGCCATGCCTCTTTAAATGAATGGCGGTTAGGTAGTAATTGCCTCCACTCGCCCGATAGGATAGTGTAAAGAATATAGAAGATCCCATTCAATGTAAAAAACCACATAAACAGAAAATGAAAGGCCATTCCTTCTGCCAAACGTGATGGAATATGCAATGTGTTGTAAAACCAATCCGGAAAAAAACGGACAAACGTATGCCCGAAAAGGGTGATACTATATTCATCGTTTGCCCAATAGATCAGCATCCCGCTCCATATCATAATAGCCAGTATGGGAAAATTAACCCAATGTGTCCACCGCATTACTAATGGATGTTTTTCTTTAATTACTTTCATGGATAAGCAATGTGGTTTGCATGTGTAAAATTACTTAAAAAACTCAGTTCGATGTTTAAAGCGACAAGTTTGAAAAAGTGCTCATCCCTGTGACGGCCTGATGTTTTTAACTTATTTTATTTACTATCTCCGGCATTCGCGCTCACCGCCCCTGGAAATTCAACTTTGGAAGCACCTGTAATTTCACCATTCGATGTGTTTTGCACAAACCCTATCACTTCCCAATTTTGCGGGTTAAAACCATGCGGCAATTTAATACTTTCAGTACCACTATCCTTGCTCAATAGCACGCTGTGTAATTGGCTAACAATCTGAACATGCGATAGGGTACGGCCCCCGTTTTCGCCACGCTGCACTTTTGTAGTTGCTGTTTTTTCTATCAAAGCGATCAATAATGAAGTGTTTTTTGCTACGCCTTCCACATGATATTGCAAATTGGCTTTGTCGCCGTTAATCTTTATGTCACTCAAAACAAGTTCGGCTTTGGCCGGCTTTTGAAGGCCGGTTTTAATAGCATTGCGCAAACTGACTTCTTCAGAACCTACAAATTCGGTATGCCCGTTAACTACTATCTGTGGCGTATAAACCGAGGAAAGCTTTAACCAACGGGCATATTGACTTTGCCTGTCAGAATATTCCGGGCTGCTGAATGCATCCTTCCACCCCAGGCGGTTCCAGTAATCCACGTGGAAAGCCAGGATATAAACCGCTTTATCGCCGCTTTCTTTTTGCACCTTTGCTACAAGCGCGTCAGCAGGCGGACAACTCGAACACCCCTCAGAAGTAAAAAGTTCGATAACGGCAAAACCTTTACCCGCAGTTTCCATCTTTGCGACTTCTTTACCTTTTATTATCATAAAAGCCTGGGTAACTATTGCAGCAAAACCGAGGCAGGCAATAGTGACAAATATTTTAAATGACCTCATCTTTTTAGTGTTAATCAGATTGATAAATTTATATACGTAATTAGTCGGCTTGCAAATCAAATCCTTACAATAAATTTAAAGTTTTTTTAGTAGCGCCGGTTGATATATTTTTAGGGAAGATAATTTTAAAATACTTGTAAGGTTTTAAATAGCTTAACGACTAAAGAAGAACGCTAATTGCACAGACAATAGCGAATTACACGAATTTGACCATTTTCAGTTTCGTGTTTAAATTCATTACAAATATGAATAATCAGATAAACCCGCATCAATGGGTTGAGGAACATGCCGATTACCTGTATACTTATACCATTGCCCGTATTAACGATGAGGAACAGGCAAAGGACCTGGTGCAGGAAACTTTTTTGGCTGCGCTTGAAAAGGTGGACAAGTTTGAAGGCAAAAGCTCCGAACGTACCTGGCTAACGGCCATTCTTAGGAATAAGATAGTGGATGTATACCGAAAAAAATCATCCGGCTTAGTCAATACTGATGTAAACAAAGCAGAACAGGAACAAGCTGATTTTTTTAATGAAGATGATGGGCATTGGAATAGCGAACGCGCCCCGCAGCAATTTGGTATTGATAATCACGATCCTATTATTAATAAGGAGTTTAACCAAATAATGCAGCAATGTATGCAAAAGCTCCCCGCACTGTGGATGTCAGTTTTTACCATGAAACACATGGACGATGAAACTACAGATATAATTTGTGCCGAACTTAAATTGACCGCGTCAAATTTTTGGGTGATCATTCATCGTACCAAACTTAACCTGAGGGCCTGCCTTCAAAAAAACTGGATTTGATTATGGGACCGTTAAAAAAAATAGCTTACAACTGTAAGAAAGCAACTTTCCTCATCGAGAAAAAGCTTATCGCAAAAATCACACTGCGCGAACAATTAGAACTGAGATACCACTTGTTTGGCTGCGGAGTTTGCCGTATTTATCAAAAGCAAACCGGTAAAATAAACGAAATGGTACACCAGCTTTTTCACGCCTCTGTCAATACCAAACTCAACGACAGCTTCAAAAAAGATCTGCAGCATCGGATTGAGGAAGAATTGAATAAAGATTAAAATACTTTGTAAGGTTTGTTTTTGCGGTCCGACTAAGGGGTAAATGTTTTAAAAACCATTAACAAAACTAGAAAACACAGTATGAAATCAATTTTTTCAAAAGCGGTTATTACCGCAGTAATCGCCGCCTTCTTTACCCTTAATCTTCAGGCTGCTACGTTTCCGTACAGCGATACCACCAAAATGGACAAAATGAAAATGGACAAGAAGATGGACAAAAAAATGAAGATGAAGAAGAAGGATAAAATGGCCAAAGATACATCAAGCAAAATGTGAGTTGTTTTTTGTTTTTTTAGTTTGGAGGGGGCATATTCCCCCTCTTTTATTTAATAGATCTAATAATTAATACGATGACTAAATACTTACTTATAATTACAGGGATGCTTTTCTCTTTACAGGTTTTGGCCCAAACCAGCCTTAAAATTGGTACTACCGCGCCTCGGTTTACAGCCCAGGATAAGTCTGGTAAAACACTCGATCTGAAAACTTTGCTTAAGTCTCACAAAGTGGTGGTACTATTTTTCTACCGCGGGCAATGGTGCCCCTATTGCAATAAGCAAATTAAGGAACTACAAGACTCGCTGCAATTACTAACAGGCAAAGGCGCTTATGTAATTGGGGTAACGCCAGAAACCAGCGAAAACATTAATAAAACCATTGATAAAACGCATGCCTCATTTTCCATCATTCAGGATAAGGATTACCGCATAATGAAGGAATATGGAGTTAATTATACGGTGGCTGATGTTACGCTCTCCCAGTTAAAAAATTATGGTGTCGATCTGGAAAGAAATAACGGTAATAAGGATCATGTGCTGCCTGTTCCGGCAACGTATGTGATAGACCATTCCGGCAAAAT